>DQSP01000275.1 GCA_015663215.1 Sulfurimonas sp. | reverse complement strand
TTGTTTTTTGTCTTTAGAGATGACACTTGCATACATTCCAGGAAAAAGTTTTAAACCCTTGTTCTGTAAACGCAGACGTAGAGTCAGTGTTGCAACTTTAGGATCTAGGTTTGGATATAGAAGTGTTGATGTAGCATGGTACACTCTATCTGTACTTTTGAAGTTTACACTAAAGTCAGCTGCCTCTCTTAACCATGCTAAATCATCTTCATAAACTTTAGCCTCAACCCATACTTCATCGAGGTTTACTATTTCATAGAGTTGTGCTTTTGCATTAAACGCAGACCCATGAGAGATAGATTTTTTAAAGATATAACCGTTTATGTGTGCATATATGGTAGTGTTAAAGGAAACTTTTTTTGTTCGTACAAGCTCATCTATCTCTTTTTTAGCAACACCTAAGAGTTCTAGTTTAAGTTTAGCACTTTTGAGCATCCCTTTTTGTTTTTTGTTTTTTGTATAGTTGTAAGAGTTCAGATAATCCTCTTTTGCCTTGTAAACTTCAGGAGAGTACACAGTAACTAAAGGGTCTCCTTTTTTTACATATTTGTAAATCTTATCGGCATAAATTTTCTCTACAAAACCACCAAAACGCGGTGCAATGTGATGGACTCTTGCATCATCAACTTTTACAAATCCAAAGTTTTTTCTTGAATGATTAGTGCTCTCTTTTTGTACTGTTACTGTTTGAACAGAAAAGAGCTGTGTAACTGTTGCTTCTTTTGCCATTAAAGGAAAAGAGAGTAGCGATAATAGTAGTAGTTTGTTTATAAATCTCATTTGATTTCTCCTGCGAGTTGTGATATTTGTGCTTGTGCTTTGTTGTAATTACTAACAGCATTAATGCTTTTTTGCTCTAAGGCAAGCTTATCAAATAGTACATCTATGTACTTAAATAGATCGCCACCTGTTGAGATAGCAGAGTTTGATAGTTCAAACATATGGGCTATTTGTGGGAGTGCATCATCTTGGATGATATGATAAACTTGGTATGAAGAGAGCATCTGCGCATAGTAGATTTTAAGTTCACTAGATATTGCTATTTGTGTATCTTCTTTTTGACTTACTACAACTAGTGCGGCAGCTCTTACTTCTTCTTCTACGGCATCTTCAGTTCCATACATCGGAATGGATAATGCTAAGCCGAAGTTGAAGTAGTTGTCAAAATTTTCTCGGTAAGCATAGCCTGCTATAAGGTTTAAGTCGGGATAATTGTTAATATCTGCTACTTCTATCTTAGCATTCTCTTTTTTGAGTTCTTTTATTTTTATGCGAATCTCGGGATTATTTACTAGTGTAGGCTGTAGATCTTCAAGTTGAGGCTTCCCCCCAATAGCTAAGTTTATCTCTATATCTTTTACATCAAATGCAGCAAGATAGGAAAGCTTCGCATACGATGCATATATCTTCGCATTTAAAACACTTTTTTGTATCTCTAAGTCAGCTAAAGAGAGTTCTGCTTTCATAATTCCCATATGCTCATTATCGCTAACACTAGTATATGACTCATAAAGTTCTATATTTTGTTTTGTTAAAGTTATATACTCATTTATGATTTTATAAAGCTCTCTTAACTCCCAAATAGTATAAACCTCTGTTTTTATTTTTTGGACCATTGTTGCTTTAGCTGCGTTTAATTGCTCTTTGAGCAGTTCATCTTGAGCGAAAGTAACAGCTTGTTTTGAGTCGCGTTTGCCATAGTATGGAAGTTTTTGTTTGATTGTTAGTACTGTTTGGCTCATTGCTTGTGAAGAGTCTATCGTATTTTTTGTAAGAGAGAGCTCAGGGTTTGAAAATTGATTTGCCACATCACTTGCATGTTCATTTGCTTTTATTTTTGCATTGATAGACTCTAGTGATGGGGAGTTAGTTAAAGAGATATTTATTATCTCGCTCAAGCCAATAGCACTGAGCGAAGATGTCACAAGTAGGACACTTAGAAGTAGATTTTTCACTTCACTTCCTTAAAGGTTTATACTTGTTTTAATGCGAGATTTTTTACCACTCTTTGGAGTGATAAAGATATGGATTTGCCAAGTACCACTCATCGCTAAGTTAAGTTTAGCCTCATACATACCATTTCCTAAGCTTGTTGCTTTTACCTTAGACTCCATAGCTGGCATTCCTGGCATCGCAGGCATAAAAGCTTTTATAGTTACCTCTGCATCGACAGCTTTTGCATCTTTTGTGATAAAGAACTTAAATGTATTAGACCCAGATGTCACTGGTTGTTCTGCAGTGATATGAATTTTAGTTGTTCTATACTTTGCATCTTTACTAAATGCTGAAGCTTGAGCGAGTGAAACCGCTAATATAAGTGTTAAAAAGATTGTCGTTAAAGTTTTCATTGTGAACTCCTATTTTGTTCTGATAGGAGTAGTATACTTAAAGAGTGTGGTGAGTTTGTGATAAGTTTTACATACTTACATCAGGATTAGCTTGCTTTACCATCTCTTTAAATAACTCAAAGAGTTTGAATGTCTCTTTTCCTACAGTTGACATGTTTTGTATAATGCTATTTTTATGGAGAGTTATATAGTTAGGTTCTTTTATATGAGAAAGGGCAGTAAGTGCATTTGCATGAAGATTTGTATGTGGAGTATTTAGTGCTGAGTATGCTGCTGTTTTTCCAAACATCTCTTTTCCCTCAGCAACATACCATTTTCCAAGTCTACAGCTTGTATGGTCATCAAATGAAGCAGTTACATCTGTTTCGTGACCTAAAATAGCAGTGTATATATTGTGTTTAAAGATGATGTGGTCAACTTTTACAAGAGTTGTATAAAGATAATCGGACATATATTTTGCTTCATTCGCTGCCGTGCTAGCATTATTTGCAAAATTGTTGAGTGTGTCGTAAAATTTAGCTACACTATCTTGAGAATCCATGGCAATTGATGTTATGTTTTCAGAGTTTGTTTGTATATCACTAGCCTCTTGTTTGAGTGTATTTGTTGTGATAGTAATCTCTTGGGTTGCTTTTTGTGTACGCTCTGCAAGTTTACGAACTTCATCTGCAACAACAGCAAAACCACGTCCATGTTCACCTGCTCGTGCTGCTTCTATGGCTGCGTTAAGAGCAAGAAGGTTTGTCTGTTCGGCAATATCTTTGATAAGATCAACAACAGTAGTAATCTCATCGGTTCTTTCATTTAAAGTTGCGATGGATTCATTTGAGTTTGTGATGAGCTGTATGAGTTCTTCTATCTTGTTTATGATCTCCTGGACTACAGCTTGTGAACTGCTTGATTGTGTGGCAGTGTCTTGTGTGCTAAGTGAAATTTTTTCTAAGATAGAGAGGTTTTGCAAAATATCATCTTGAATAATAGTAAGACCTTTAAAAATCCCTCCCTCAGAGTTTTGGTTAAACTCTTCTGACATAGCAGATTTTTGAGCATTATCATAAGAAGAGGAGATTGACTCAATGGCTCTGTTTAACTCAGGAATCACCTGTCTAAAGTCACCGTGATATCCCTTTTGGGGTATTTTTCTTGTGTTTATGCCTTCGTTTGCAGCAGTTATAGAAGCACTTATATCTCGTATAAATTGCTCTGTTTGGTCTAAAAGAGTGTTAATACTCCAAGCAAGTTCTTGTAGAGTATGTGTTTCGTCTATGTGAGTAATTCTATGAGAAAGCTCTCCGTCACCTGCTTGAAGTAAAACAGTTCTGATTTGTTTTATTAAAGAATCATCAAAAATTTTATCATTAATGCTTTGATTAAAAATAGAAAGGATGAGTGTCCCCACAAGAGCAAAAAAGAGCAGAGTTGCAGCTATATACTCTCCTTGTATTGCAAAGTATATTATGACTCCAAGTAGGAGAGTGTAAGTCCTAAGGTCTGTTTAGTGTTGTAAATTGAAGATAAAATCATCATAGCTCACTCCCATATCTTGTAATGTTTTGTTTAAAAGTTTTTCTGAGGCCTCTACTCCTGCACTCTTTTGTGTTTCTAAAAGTTGTTTATATAAATCAGGAATAACTTGCATAGATTCCCTTGAAGGTTTACGTCTTACAGAGTGCAGATCGATTACATTGTTATCTTTATCAAGAGTGACTGTTACATTTGCATAGACCCAATAAAAAGAGCCATCTTTACAGAGATTTTTTACATAAGCAAAGATCTCTTTTTTTGCTTTA
>DQSP01000063.1 GCA_015663215.1 Sulfurimonas sp. | reverse complement strand
TCATCATTAAAGTCATCATGAATTCTTGGAGGATCATAATCCTCAGCTGTTATGTAGCTATCGTTTTGCCCGTAGGTAAAGTCATAGCAGATATTGGGAGCCCTGAGTTCTGTCGAGAAGCCGATAACACCAAGGATAAGCTTGTCACTATCTGTCTCAAAAGTAACATGGGTTGAAGTTTGATCTGTACTAAGTGCATCCGTCATGCTATAATTCTTAATGGTCATACCTATTGGATAGATATATGCCGGAGTTCTATTAAGATTATCGGTTCCGTCTTTATTGGTGATCTCATAATTCCAGGCATTGTTTCCATCAACTTTGAAAGTGTTTCCATTTTTTTTTGTTATACTCAATCGTTCTGGACGCTCACTAGCACTGTCTTCTGGATCGGATTCAGTGACAAACACCGACATGTCAGTTTTAAATCCAGATGTTTTGGGTGTTAGGAACCCAGTAACATCAAAATCTACAGAATAATCATATATACCCGTATCGAGGTATGTTCTACCGCATCCATTATCCTTAGCATAAGCAGCACCTTGTGTAGCTGAACCATATAGAGCAACATAACCATCGGTTATGGAGATACTTTTTACTTTTGCATCCGGATACTCATAGATGACCTGAAGATTCCAGGCTGCTTCGACTCCAGGATAGTGTAGCGCACCCACAGTTGCCTGTATATTTGCCACCCAATAGTCTCCGTTGGCATCATCAAGTCCCTGAAGTATAGTTGTTACATCTTTAAAAGATTGATAGTGCTCTTCGTATCTCTTTATACCTGAATAGTCATCTTTTGTGTTAGATGTTTTTCTTTTGACAAATACATAATAGTGTTCATCTGCCTCGAGATCCTGATAGTTACTACTGTTGGGTATTTTAAATTTAATGGTCTTGGCTGCATCTTTTCTATTTTGACCATCTGCACCATTTTCGATAGGTATTGAATTTCCATCATATGTATTGACACTTGTTCGGCTGGTGTTACTGGTCTTGATATCCCAAACTTCACCCTGCCAGTAGAGCCCCGCCCATTTGATCGTGGCTCCCTCTGGGATTATGAGTTTGGCTGCAGTGGTATTGAATAGAGATGGGTCTTCATTGGCGACAGCCGTACTCGAATTAGAGTTGATAAAAATAATATTATTACCACCATTACCTATGTCGTTCCTTTTCGTTTGATCTGTATCGCATTTACCATCTCTATCGTTATCGGCACAGATATTAGAATTACCGATGGCGATGAGATCACCCTGAAGGATGTAGCTAACACGTTCTTCAAAAGCATGTGGGTTTGAACACTCATAAGATGTGAGTTCTTGCTCTCTAAACTGAAAATCTATATCAAAATTTAAGTCATTTTTAGTATTTGCTTCTTTTACTTTTACGTAATATGTTGTACCTGAAACAACATCAAAAATTGCACTATCTGATGTTGAGCCGGGACCATTATGAATACTTGCATCATCACAACTATAACCAATCTTTAGTTTATGATTGTAATAGCCACTTTGAGGTTTGTTGTTTTTCTGTGTTATGGTGATCACACCAGCAGTAGCTGTTGTAAATTTAAAATATCTTGCTGTTGTATTATTTTTTTTTGTGACATATGATGCATTTTCATCACCCGTCGCACCATTAATATTTGCTACATCTTCTCCATTACAACTAAATGACGCAGCCAACGATGAAGAAGGTAAAATAATGAAGGATATTAAAAGTAGGGTAGTATAAAAAGAACCCCTTTTCTTGTGATGTATGTTAACATTTTTTCTAAAATGAAAAGTGGAGGAAATACTTAAGGTCTTTAACTTCTCATATCTTAAAGTGTATTGTATCAGTAAAAGAAATGGAAAGAGAAAAAGATTAAAAAGAAAGTTCAAGTTTTTCATAATAACACCTTTTATACCCAGTTGTCACTGAGTGAAATTCGTATCTACATTGGACAAGGGTGACATAAGTGTTATGACTTACGTCTGGGTAACCCGGCTATCTAGCAGGAGACCCGTGGCTTTCCGTCCTCACTTCACAGTAGATTTGGCTTTCCATCATAGGAGTACTTTATACTCATAGGATAGCACAGGTTTTATAAAATGAATATAAAATAACTATTATTAATAGTTCAGGTTTTCAAAAATGTAAGAAGTGAGAAATGGGATCTTTTGCTGATATTGGAAACAATTTGTCAAACAAATGACAAATTTTGTTATGTTGGTATCTCTGAAGGTATTACTAATACACTTTTTACATAGTTTGGGATATGATATAGTCAATTATTACAAAAAATGAGGTAAGGTATGCAGTTAAAAAAGAGTCTTTTGTTAGGACTGGCGATGGTCTTTGTGTTGATGGGGTGCGGGAGTGATGAAGAGGTAACCGAGTTCAATAAGCCAGCACTCTACTGGTATAAGCGTATTGCAGACAGTATCAGCAGTCAGAATATGGACAAAGCTGACGAATACTATATCTCGCTTAAGAGTGAGCATATGCGTTCACCGCTGATGCCGACAGCCATCAT
>DQSP01000138.1 GCA_015663215.1 Sulfurimonas sp. | reverse complement strand
GTTTGTGCAACTATCCATATCTATGAATTTTTGAGAAGCAAACGAGATATCAGCTTCTGCTATTGTATGATAAGTAGATGGCTTCTGCACTCTTTTTAGTGCAGTAAAGAGTATTTTACGCTTATTGGGCAACTCTTTTTGGCGAATTTTAGCTACATCAGCAATGTCAATAGTATGAAGTTTAGTCTCATCGTCTATTGAAGCGACTGCTTCTTCAAACTCTTTTTTAGCTTTTATAGCACCTTTTAAAGAGAGACGCTCTAAAAAAGCTCTGCGATCATTTGCATCAATACTCTCTGCAACTCCCTCTTCTTCTGCCCCAACATCCTCCAGCCGAATAACTTTTCCACTTTCACAGGCACTTAAAATATAGTTTGCTTCATCTACACTATTAACTATATTCTCATATAGCGGATCTTTATAAGGGCAACTCTCACAATGACCTATATCTAAAATAATAGGATTAGGCTTAATTAGAGCCAATGAAATAAGATGCTCACTGCTTAATGCCATAATGCAAGGTACATTAATACGACAAGAGATAAGATCTTCATTAGAAGATGCAAATTCAAAGAAAAACTCTGTAGTATCAAAATTTTTAAGAGTTAAACTCTCAGTTGGGCATACACCCAAGCATCCTCCACAATCAACACATTGTGAAGGAGTAAATGCAGGAAGACAATTATGAGCAATATGCATTGTTTCAACCGGACAAATCTCTACGCACTTTGCACACTCAGAATTTTTTGTTACACTGCGTACACATTTAGCTACATCAAACTGTAGGGTACTCATTTAGATACTCATAATCATTTAAAATAAACTCAAGAGTCAGTGATGCTGCATCGTAGTAAAAAGGTGTTGCTGCTTCAGCTTTAATATTTTGTAAAAACATGGGAGACCACTGCAAAAGATGATCTCTTAAAAAGTCTCGCTCTATTTTTGCTATCTCGTCAGCTGCCTTCTCATCACCATCTTGAAGTGCTTTATACTCTGAGTTTGTAAGCATATACATAAATTCTAGTTCAATTCCTATATGATCAGGACTTACTGTACGAGCTTTATCAAGCTGAACACGAAAATCAAATTCATTATAAATCTGAACAACAGGGTTTGCACCACCTGTTTCAAGCATCTGATCTTCTCTAAAATAGAATGATTCATATGGAACTAGATGTAGTACAAATAGATTTGTGAAGTCAACATTTAAAAAGTTATCTAGTAAACTCCTTGTTGAAAGCTCCTTAGGCTTATCCCAGCTTTGATAGTTAGGGAAAAATGAGAGTATCATTTCATCACTCCCAAATTTTTCCATAAAATCTTCATCTACCTCTTTCATCATAATTCGTGAAATAAGAGCATAAAGATTTACTCGGGCAAGCTGTTTAGTTAAAACATCATTCATTGAATACCTTTTATTATGTTAGTAAGAAGTGGGAAGTAAGAAGTTAAAGTAAGAATATTTATATCCATCTTCTCACTTCTCATCTCTTTAAATTATATCATTACGGGGCAAAAGCCCCGTAAACTATAGATCTTTTATTTCAACAGAATAAGCTTTTCGACTCAATGGTACTGCAGGACGAGGCATCCAGAATGGACGTCGATCCGTACTTTTAGAATCAAGTGGTCTTGTTAATTTATCACGCCAGGCTTTATATGTTTTAAAATTATTTTCATAATTTACCCAAATATCACCTATTTGATCATCAGGACCTGCTTTCTCAAGTATGACTTTCTGATGCCAAGCATGGTTACCTGCAATTGGATCTGGATGAACAGGAGCTACAGCATTTTGCCATGAACCACTTAAGCCATCCCACCAAATGTTATCTAAGTCTTTATTAAACTCTTTAAATTGCCAACTTTTTGGACGATCTTTAATACCCTTATCAATTCCCTCTTTAGGCTTAAGAGTACCAACCTTACCATCCATTGTCATTTCATAAAGTGGAGCACCTAAACCCATTACACCTAATCTATGTTTAAATCGTGGTATCTCAACAGCATTTTTAAGCTTCCATCGTCCTGCATGGTGACTACATGCAAGAACTCCCGGCATTGTTCCTTCTGTTGGGATTGCCATTGCTATAAAGTAACCACTCTCTAAGCCACTTACAGTATCGACTATGCGCACTTTTACTGCATCTCCGCGTTTAATACCAAGACGTTCAGCATCTTTGGTATAGATCCAAACAGGGTTGTGGTTTTGACTAATCTCCATAAGGTGTTTAGAGTTGACACTTCTTGTATGGATGTTATATGGTAATCTAAATACAGTATTCAAACAGAATTCATTCTCTTTAGTCATATAGCGATGGTGTACCTGCGATACAATATGGATCATTTTGTCATATTCACGCTCATTTCTTGGATAAATTGGCAATGCATATTCAGGCCATTTCCAGTCAATAAGCCACTCGCAGAAGAGATCAAGTTTTTTATCTGGAGTATGGAACCCTTCACACAGTTTTCCTTCAACCTCAACACCGACTGAGCGTTTACGACCTTCATGATCTGTAATCCACAATACGCCAAACTTATCTTTTTCTACCTCATCGACATGATATTTGTG
>DQSP01000036.1 GCA_015663215.1 Sulfurimonas sp. | reverse complement strand
CACTTCTTCTAAAACAACCACACTCTCTATCTACTACTATTTTGAACATATTTATCCTTTGTAATTTTGTGAAATAATAGCAAAATGTGCTTCGTCTACTCTGAGTTAATCTCTCAAGTAATTATTTTAAGATATAATTGCATTATTAAAGACTAATAGTCCAGAAGGTTTTGCTCGTGAATAAAAAAGTACTTCTTTTATGTAAAGACAATAGTGCTCTCTCTGTTATGGCAGAAGCAGTTCTCAACAGATATCTCAAAGAAGTTATGGCTTCAAGTGCAGCTGTAAAAAAAACAAAAGCAATTACTCCTTCAGTTAAATCGGCTCTTATTAAAGATGCTTCGTGGGAGGATACCTACCATGCTAAAACTGTTCTTTCATTACTTGAAGAAGAGTTTGACTTAGTAATAGCACTAGATAAAATTTCGAGTAAGGCAATACCTGAGTTTTCAGATAATACTATCGTAATCGAAATTGAATATGAAGATCCAAACTATGAAAGTTCAACTCAAATGGAACGATTTATCAAAACCTTAAAGATGGAACTCATTCCTATCACTAGGGACATATTAGAATTATAAAATCAATACAAACGGAATAACCAAATGACAGAAAATATACAGAGTGACTTTTTAGAACTCGGAGTAATCAATACTTTACTCATAGATAGACTTACAACACCCGGTGCCTACCTTATGGCAAGAGATGGAGAGGATGTACTACTTCCTGGACCCTACCTAACACCAGAGATGAAAGAGAGAACCTTAGTAGATGTTTTTCTCTATACTGATTCAGAAGATAGACTTGTCGCAACGACAAACAAACCAGTAGCTATGCTCGATGAGTTTGCTCTTTTTACTGTAGTAGATGTTGCACCATTTGGTGCGTTTATGGACTGGGGACTCTCTAAAGACCTTCTTGTTCCAAATATGTTTCAAAAAACTAAGTTTGCAGTTGGTGAAAAACATTTTTTAAAAGTCATCTACGATGAGAGAACACATAGACTTGTTGGAACTGAAAAAGTAGGTGATTTTTTAGATAAGAATGTAAAAGGCTTAGCTGTAAATAAAGAAGCTCAAATTCTTGTTATCTCTAAAACACCTTTAGGTTTTAAATGTATCGTAAATGATAAATACGAAGGTCTTATTTATCATAATGAAATATTTGAGACAATTAATGTAGGCGATAAGAGAACTGCTTATGTAAAAAGTGTTCGTAAAGATGGAAATATAGACCTGACATTAAGAAAATCAGGTAGTAAAAAAGGTGCTAGTAGTGATGAAAAAGTTTTAGCTCTGCTCAAAGAAGCTAAAGGCATTATGCCTTACAACTATAAAAGTGATGCTGATCTCATCAAAGATGTTTTTTCACTGAGTAAAAAAGAGTTTAAACGCACACTCACTTCACTTGTCAATGCTGGAAAAATCGAAGTAAAAGATACTGGTATCTACCTCAAAGGCTAAAAGATGATAAAGAAAAAAATTAATGAAGACTTACGCGGCAGAGATATAGAGTTTGAAATGCTTAATCAAAAATATAAAGCGATTCGCTTTTACCAATCTAAAATGACACTTGATGTTATGCTTATCAATGATGTAGAAAAACAAGGTATAATAAATATACCTTTTGCACATCTTCCAAAAGCAACAAAAAAAATATTAAAACCCAACTAAGGCAATAAAATGAAAAAATGTAAAACATTAGAAGAAGTAAGAACTGAAATTGACACGATAGATACAAAATTAGTTGAAACTATCTCTGAGCGTTCACATCTAATTCGTCAAGCAGCAGGTTTTAAAAATTCAGTTGAAGAAGTAAAAGCAGTGGATCGAATAGAATTTATACTCCAACGTGCACGCCATAAGGCAATAGAACTAGGTATTAATCCAAATATGATAAGTGAACTTTTTACTATAATGATAGATGAGATGGTAGAAATGGAGATATCTGAATTTAGAAATTCAGATGTGTTTTAATTGTAAGTAGTGAAGGATAAAAAGAGCAGAAGCTCTTTTTATTTATATCTATAAGTGATACGCCCTTTATCAAGTGAGTATGGAGTTAACTCTAGTTTCACTTTATCACCTGGAAGAATTTTAATGTAATGCATTCTCATTTTTCCAGCAATGTGACATAAAATTATATGTCCATTTTCTAATTCGACACGAAAAGTTGCATTTGGTAATGCTTCAATAATCTTGCCGTCAACTTCTATAACATCAGCTTTAGCCATATTTAAGTCCTTTTTTTAACTCTTAAGCAAGAGATAGTATTTCAGCTTTACCGTTGATAACTGCAACAGTATGCTCATAGTGTGAACCGCGTAAACCATCGGCACTAACAACATCCCACTTATTTTCTAAAATAATTGGTTTTGAATCTTTTTGACATATCATAGGTTCCAAACAAAAAACCATTCCATTTTTTATCTTCGGTCCAGCCTTGGCTTTTCCATCCAAATAATTAGGAATTTGAGGTTCTTCATGAGGTTTCTTTCCTATACCATGTCCACAAAAATCTCTCAGAGGAACATAACCTGCATCTTTTATAAACTCTTGAAGTATAAAAGAGAGTTCTTTAAAACGCATACCCTGCTTAATATTATCTATAGCGTGATAAAGTGCATCTTTAGAACATGCAATAAGTGCTGCATCCTCCGCAGATATCTCACCAACACCCATGCTAATCGCAGCATCACCAAACCATCCGTCAAGCTCTGTACCGATATCAAAACCGATAACATCACCCTCTTGTAGTTTGTAATTACTTGGAATACCATGAATGATAACTTGATTGAGAGATGTACAAACAGCATTTGGAAAGCCGTAGAGTCCTTTAAAAGAAGGCTTAGCACCATGACTGCGGACATAGTCCTCAGCCATAGCATCAAGCTCTTTAAGACTCATGCCAACTTTTGTGTTTGCACGAAGTAGTTCGAGTGCACCACCAACAATTTTGTTAGCAGCGCGAAGTTTTTCAATTTCTTGAGGTTTTCTCAGGGCGATAGCCATAGTTAAAGACCGACCGCACTTAATGTTTCATATTTACTCATATAAACTTGTGCTTCAATTTTTCTCATTGTATCAAGTGCAACTTGAACAACAATTAAAACTGCAGTACCACCAAAGAAAAATGGAACACCCATACCTTTTATAATCATAAAAGGAAGAGTGGCAACAAGACCTAGATAAAGAGCACCTGTAAACGTAAGTCTACTTGCAGTCTCATTTAAAAACTCTTTTGTTGCATTACCAGTACGAATACCTGGAATAAATCCACCTTGACGTTTAAGGTTATCCGCTATATCTTTTGCATTAAATGTAATACTTGCATAAAAGAATGCAAAGAAGATTACAAATACAAAAGTCAAAAAGTTAAAGAAATAACTATTAGGATTCAAATAATCAGCAAAGGCTAAAACAGTAGGGTTAGTACTGCTAGACATTACTGTCATAGGAAACATTAATATTGCAGAAGCAAAAATAACAGGAATAACACCAGCTAAATTCACCTTAATAGGAATATAGTTCATTACACGTTTATCTTGGTTTTGCATCATAGTCTTTTTAGCATATGTAATAGGAACACGACGTTCACCAAGTTCTACATAAATAATGACTCCAACGGTTCCCAAAATTAAAGCAAGTATTGCGATAACTGTAATGAAACTCATGGCACCAGTATTTACCATTGTAATTGTTTGACCAATTGCAGATGGGATAGCTGATACAATTCCTGCGAAGATAATTAGAGAGATACCGTTACCGATACCACTTTGAGTTATCTGCTCACCAATCCACATAAGTAACATAGTTCCTGCTAGCATTGAGAGTGCAGAAAGAAGTATAAATGTGTTGTAATCAGCAAGTATAGCGGAGTTACCACTCGGTCCTGTAAGACTTTGAAGTCCAACACTCACACCAATAGCTTGAATTATAGTAATAACAATAGTCGCATAACGAATTATTTGCATATACTTAACCATACCATCACGCTCTTTTTTCATCTGACCTAATGGTGCAAAAGTTGCAGCAAGAAGTTCCATAATAATAGAAGCAGTAATGTAAGGCATAATACCAAGGGAAATAATAGATAGTCTCTCAACAGCGTTTCCACTGAACATATTAAATAAACCAAGAGCATCTGATTGATGTGAGTCGAAGAAAGAAGCGATTACCGCTGTGTCTACACCTGGAACTGGCACATAAGCCAGTAGGCGATAGACAAATAAAAACCCTATAGTAATAAATATTTTATTTACTAGATTTTTATTCATAATGACTAGTTACCAGTTGTAGTAACGTTATCGTCTTTAATTTTTGAAGCAAGGTCTTTTGCACCAGCCCCAACTAACTTAACTTTAGCAACTGCAGCACCCATTTTGTGAACACCACGAATTGACTCGATAGTGATCTCAGCAAGTTCTGCAACAGCTTTAATTTTAGTAACATTGATTACATATGGCTTCACTAATCTAGAAGTAAATCCTATTTTAGGCATACGTTTAGCAAGTGGCTGTTGACCACCCTCAAAGTTACGTTTTCTTTTATAACCTGAACGAGATTTCTGACCTTTTTGACCACGAGCCGCAGTCTTACCAGTACCAGAAGCCTGTCCACGTCCAACACGTTTACGGTTAGAAGTAGAACCAACAGCTGGTGTTAAATTTTCAATTCCCATCAATTATCCTTTTAATCTAGCTAATGCTTCAACAGTTGCACGAACAAGTGTAGCAGGGTTGTTAGAACCGATTGATTTTGTAAGAATATCTTGAATTCCTGCAAGCTCAAGAACTGGACGAGCAGCTCCACCAGCGATAACACCTGTACCTTCAGATGCTGGCTTAAGTAAGATACGACTAGCATTATACTTATGCTCAATATCATGTGCTATTGTTGTACCTTTAATACTAATTGTTGTAATGTTTTTAAATGCATTATCAACAGCTTTACGGATAGCATCAGGAACTTCTTTCGCTTTTCCTGTACCATAACCGATAGTACCATTTTTGTCACCAACTACGATAAGAGCAGTAAAACGGAAACGTCTACCACCTTTAACAACTTTAGTAACACGACCAATATTTACAATTGACTCTTCAAAATCATCTCTGTTAATTTCCATCATGTCTCCTTAAAACTTAATTTCGTTAGCACGAAGTGCATCACCAAACGCAGCAATAACGCCGTGATATTGGTAACCATTACGGTCAAATACAATCTCAGTGATGTTAGCAGCTTTAAGTGTAGTAGCAAATGCCTCACCTAATGCAGTAGCACCTTCTTTGTTTGCACTTTTACTGATTGACTTAGAGTTTGCAGCACATAATGTTGTTGCAGTAACATCATCAATAGCCTGTACACTTAAGTAACGATTTGATTTAAATACAGAAACACGAGGAAGTGTAGCACATCCAGATATTTTTGCACGAATACGTAACTTACGCTTTAAACGGTTAGCTACTTTGTTTTTTAATACTTTTGCATTCATATTTTAATACCTACCCTTACTTCTTAGCTGTTTTACCGGCTTTACGCACGATATGCTCTTCCATGTATTTCACACCTTTACCTTTGTAAGGCTCTGGTGGACGGAAACTTCTAATTTTTGCAGCTGCAGAACCTAAAAGTTGTTTGTCATGACTACTTAAAGTAATAACATTCTTTTCAACTTTAGCTTCAAGACCATCAACTAAATCAAAGTTAATATCATGTGAGTGACCAAGTTGTAGATTAAGAACCTTGCCTTTAACAGCAGCTCTATAACCAACACCATTGATTTCAAGTTGTTTTGTATAACCAGTAGTTAAACCAACAACAATATTTTGAGATAACGCTCTATATGTTCCCCAGAATGCTCTATGCTCTTTAGCATCTGACTTAGTAGCAAAAGTTAAAGTGTTTCCATCAATAGTGAAGTCAACATTCCCTTTTGTATCTAAATCCATGCTTATTTTACCTTTAGTAAAAGTAATAACGTCACCATTTGCAGCAACTTTAATATCGCTTCCAAAATCTACTGGTAATTTTCCAATTCTTGACATGCTATCTCCCTACCAAACTGTACACATAACTTCACCACCAATACCAAGGTCATATGCCTTGTCATTAGCTATAACGCCGTGTGATGTACTTACTATAATAGTTCCGTAACCATTTTTGAAACGCTTGATCTCTTCTTTACCTTTGTAAACACGTCTACCAGGCTTAGAAACTCTTTTCATTTCGTTGATTACATTCTTACCATCTTCGTTGTACTTAAGTACAACTTTAATAGTCTTTTTTACGCCATTTTCAATAACGTTTGCAGACTCAAGGTAACCTTTTTCTACTAAGATATTTGCTAATGCTTCAATAGTTTTTGAATGTACTAAAGTAGTAACTGGTAATCTTCTCATACCTGCATTACGAACACGAGTTAACGCATCTGATACTAGATCATTAATTGCCATTATTTTTCCTTAATGTGAGTGTTCTATAAAAACACTTGCTATTGTAAGAAGTTTCCTCTTGAATTACCAAGAAGACTTTCTAACACCTGGGATTAATCCCTCATTTGCCATTTTTCTAAAACAGATACGACAGATTCCAAAATCTCTAAGTACTGAATGTGGACGACCACAAATTTGACATCTTGTGTATCCACGTACTTTAAATTTAGGTTCTCTTGCCGCTTTTGCGATCATAGACTTCTTAGCCATTAGTTGCTCCCTTTAGTGAAAGGCATACCCATTTTCTCTAAAAGAGCAAAACCTGCCTTGTCTGAATCAGCTGTAGTTACCATAGTAATATTCATACCATGAATTTGCATGATTGAATCATAAGAAACTTCAGGGAAAATTAGTTGCTCTGTAAGACCGAAGTTATAATTACCACGACCATCAAAACCATTTCTTGGAACACCACGGAAATCTTTTACACGTGGAAGTGCAATAGATACGAGACGATCAAGAAAATTATACATATTTTCACCACGAAGAGTTACACGTACACCAACAGGCATACCTTCACGAACTTTAAAACCTGCAACAGATTTTTTAGCAATTACCGTAGTTGCTTTTTGACCAGCAATAGTAGTAATTGTATCTTCAATATTTTTAATAAGTTTGTTATCTTTCATTGCAAAACCAGTACCAACAGAAATAATAATCTTTTCTACTTTTGGTATCTGCATAGGATTTTTAATTCCTAAGTCAGCTTGTAATTCAGCTTTAAAACCTAAATATTTTT
>DQSP01000265.1 GCA_015663215.1 Sulfurimonas sp. | reverse complement strand
TATCGGTCGTGATGTGTTTTATCCACTAGCACTTGAGGGTGCTTTAAAACTCAAAGAGATATCTTATCTTCATGCTGAGGGTTATCCAAGTGGAGAGATGAAGCATGGACCTATTGCACTTGCAGACCCCGAACTCTTTACTATAGCCCTGCTTCCACAACACCTATTATATGAAAAAGCAAAATCAAATGTAGAAGAGTTAAGTGCAAGAGACAGTACTATCTGTGCTATCAGTTCACAGAACTTTGATAAAGCTGATGACTTTATTCAGATTAATGAGTGCAAAGACTACATGCTAGAGTTTTTTGAAATGATGGTTGTACTTCAAATTCTCTCATTAGAAATTTCTATACGACTTGGTAATGATGTAGATATGCCTCGAAACTTAGCAAAAAGTGTTACTGTAGAATAATATTTACTTATTCTCTTAGCATTTCATTTTATCTTTAGATTTTCTTTGTTATCATAAGAGATTATCTAAATACAAAGTGAGCTTCATGCAAACAAAATTCAGACTACTTTTCATTGTAACACTTATGCTTCTAGCACTTGGCGGTGCAACTATTATCAATGTATCTTTAAACTTTAGAGATTATAGCATCAAAAGTGCTGTTGAAAAAGCCACTATGACTGTTGCCATTGTAAAAGATGGACTCACGGCTCATATGGTAAATGGTATAATGGATAAGCGCCAGTACTTCCTTAACCAAATCTCTAATAACTATGATGATGTTCATGCACTATGGCTTGTGCGTTCTGATAATGTTATCAAACAATACGGAAATGGATTCAATAATGAAACATTAAGAGATGCCATAGATACCAAGGTTTTAACTACTGGAAACATGATAACAGAAGTAAATGAGCATACAAATAAAATCATTCTTCGTGTTACGATTCCATACAAAGCTAAAATCAATAGTAATGGAACAAATTGTTTAAGTTGTCATGATGTGAACAATGGTACTACACTTGGTGCGATTAGCATGGAGTTTGACATTACAAATATGCGTAGTGCTGGATTTTTCACTATATTAAAGATTCTTGGACTTAATATTCTTTTTATCATTATAGTTTTGTTTCTTATCAACCATTATGTAACACCTTATATGAAACTCTTTTCAAATATGCAAGATGGAATTACTAAAGCCTATAGCGGTGACTTTACACATGAGTTTAGTACAACAGTTGAAGGAGATGGTAAACAAATAGTCTCTGAACTTAACACACTTTTTAAGAAGATGCAAGAGACATTTGGCGATATTAAGTATAACTTATCTACATTTATCCCTCAAAGCTGTGTCTCATCAGCAGATCCATTATATGAAGCCAAGACAATTATTGGTGAATTATCAGACATATATAAATTTAAAAAGACTATTGAACTTGATGCGTCTAAAGAAGTTGTCTATACTAGAATAGTGGATATACTCACTAATAAATTTCATCTTGAAAACTTTGCTTTTTATGAAATCGACACAGTAAAAGACACAAGAAAAGTTATATATATAACTGAACAAACAAGTATATGTCATGATGAAGTAGATAAAGAAGCTGCCTTATGCCGAGCCCATAGAACAAAAACTGATGTTATATCAAGTGAATTTGTTGACTTATGTCAGCACTGTAATGCTAAGGAGAAATACTATACTTGTATTCCCTTTACCATCAACGAAGAGAATTCTATTGTTATATCAGTTACAAGTGAGTCTGAAGATAAAATAAGTGCTATTACGGCAAAAATATCTAGCATACGAAATTACCTTGAAGCAGCAAAGCCTGTAATTGAGAGTAAAATCCTTATGTCCAAACTTCGTGACACTTCTCTTCGTGATGGTATGACAGGTCTTTACAATAGAAGATTTTTAGAAGAATTTATAGATACTTTAATGAGTCAAGCTATTCGAGAACAGGATACATATAGTGTTTTGATGCTTGATGTAGATTTCTTTAAAATGGTAAATGACACTTATGGTCACGATATAGGTGACAAAGTAATTGTAGAGATTGGTAAAGTACTTAAAGAGAATATTCGTGATGCTAATTTAGCTATCCGTTATGGTGGTGAAGAGTTTGTCATTATGCTTCACAATGCTGACAAAGAAGGTGCTCTACAAGTAGCACAAAAAGTACATGCTGCTTTTGGCGAACTAATTTTTGAAGTTGGAAATGGCGAAACTATGCAGAAAACCATGAGTATCGGTATGGCACGATTTCCCGAGGATGGTGACACAATATGGAAATGTATTAAGTTTGCAGATACAGCTCTATATGTTGCTAAAACTACAGGAAGAAATAAAATTATAGAGTATACTAAAGAGATGAGTGAAAACAGCGATCTTCGTTAATTAAAAATGCAAATAGTGATGCACTAGCTGCATCATTCTTTCGTCCGATACTATACGTATCTTTCCTCTATCATTCTTTGTTATTACATTACTCATTAAAATGTATGAATTTTTTTGCATAAAAAAAGCCAGTAACTACAAAAAGTAGCTACCGGCTTTTTAAACTACAGAATAACTGTCTACCACACTTATGCTTTAGCAACGGTGGTATCGGCATTTAGTGCCAAATTTAATGACAGCCACATCCTGTACCACAGCTCTCTCCTTCACTCTTAGGTGCAGGTGCAGCAGCCGCTGGAGCAGCTCCTGTTGAACAAGCTGAAACACCTGGAGGAGTTGTAGGCTGAACACCTTTGTTATCAACTCCACCATTAGCATTAATCTCTTCGATTGTTGCCCAGATTGAAGCAGCTGCTGCGGAAAAACGCTTAGCAGACTCAGAAGTAGGATTTGCAAAAACGATAGGCTTCCCTTCATCTCCACCTGTTCTGATTCCTGGCTCTATTGGAACTTCAGCAATAATTTCAGTATCGAACTCATCTGCCATTGGCTGAGATGTTCCTTTACCAAAAATATCATATTCAACACCGGTATCTGGAGCAATAAATCCACTCATATTCTCAATAATTCCAGCAACTGGAATATCAAGCTTTTTGAACATACTTAATGAGCGACGTGAGTCATCTAAAGAGACACTTTGTGGTGTAGTTACTGTAATACCAGCTGTAACAGGTACAGACTGAGCAAGAGTAAGCTGAGCATCACCAGTTCCCGGTGGCATATCGATAACTAGAATATCTAACTCTGACCAAAGAATGTCACGTAAGAACTGCTCAATAGCTTTCATAATCATAGATCCACGCCAGATTAAAGCTTGACCTTCATCCATAAGTGCACCCATTGACATCATTTCGATACCATAAGCTTTAAGAGGCATAACTTTATTTCCAGTTACTTCTGGCTTAACACCATTTAAACCCATCATCCGAGGGATATTTGGACCATAAATGTCTGCGTCAAGAAGACCAACTTTAAGTCCTTGTTGTGCAAGAGCAATAGCGATATTTACTGATGAAGTTGACTTTCCAACCCCACCTTTACCTGAGCTCACCATCAAGAAGTTTTTCACTTGTGGTGCAATGTTCTTACCTTGAGATGAAGACTCTTTAGGTATCATAGGTGATTGAATGTGACAGTTAACTGCAGTAGCTCCTGCCGATTTAAGTGCCTCAGTAGATTTAGCTTTGATTTCCTCAGCTACTTCTGGTGCATTTGATGTAATATCAACAGTAAAGCTTACTGCAGTTCCATCAATGTTTATATCTTTAACAAAACCAAAAGTTACAATGTCCTTAGTAAAACCTGGGTACATTACTTTTGAAAGTGCTGTTTTTACAATTTCTTCAGTCATTAAGATTATCCTTTAATTGATTTTTGAATAGTAGCATGTTTAAATAAGACAAATATTGTCCTATTTAAACTATTTATATATTTTAAGTTTAGGTTTATGCTAAAGCAGCAGCTTCTTCAGCTTCTTCTTTTGCCTTAGACTCGTCAATAATTCTCTGAATTCCTTCAGGATTATCCATAATCTCTTGAGTGATTTTGTAAGAACAAAATTTTGGTCCACACATAGAACAGAATTCTGCTTCTTTAAATACATCTTGTGGAAGAGTCTCATCATGGTACTCACGAGCGCGGTCCCCATCAAGAGAAAGCTCAAATTGCTTTTCCCAGTCAAATGTATAACGTGCATCACTCATAGCATCATCAACATCTCTAGCACCCGTTCGGCCTCTAGCGATATCAGCTGCATGAGCTGCAATTTTGTAAGCAATGATACCTTCACGAACATCATCCGCGTTTGGAAGACCTAAGTGCTCTTTTGGAGTTACATAACATAACATTGAAGCACCGTGCCATCCACCAACAGCTGCACCAATAGCAGAAGAGATATGATCATATCCAGCTGCGATATCAGTAACGAGTGGCCCTAAAATATAAAAAGGAGCTTCATGACAAAGTTCTCTTTGGATCTTCATGTTACGCTCAATTTGGTTAATTGGCACATGTCCTGGACCTTCAATCATAACTTGAACATCTTTTTCCCAAGCACGAAGTGTTAACTCACCAAGAACTTTAAGCTCACCTAGTTGTGCGGCATCTGAAGCATCCGCTAAACAACCTGGACGAAGTGAATCTCCAAGAGATAAAGAAACATCATACTTTGCACAGATGTCAAGAATTTCATCAAACGCAGTAAAGAAAGGATTTTCTCTATGATAATGCATCATCCATGCAGCCATTAAAGAACCACCACGAGATACGATACCCATCTTACGTTTTGCAATATTTGGCATAGTTTCAAGTAAGAAACCTGCGTGAATTGTAAAGTAAGAAACACCCTGTTTTGCTTGACGTTCTAAAACATCTAACATTACTTCTATAGTAAGGTCTTCGATTTTGTTTCCAACATCATGAAGGATCTGATAAATAGGCACAGTCCCAATAGGAATCTTAGAAGCACCAATAACTGCTTTACGGATTTCATCAAGATCTCCACCAGTTGAAAGGTCCATCGCTGTATCTGCTTTATATTTTTGAGAAACTTTCATCTTCTCAACTTCATCTTCAATGTCCGCTGCGATTGCAGATGAACCGATGTTCGCATTTATCTTACACTTACTTGCGATACCTATAGCCATTGGCTCTAATGTTTCATGCATTACATTTGCAGGAATAATCATACGTCCACGAGCAACTTCACTACGTACTAACTCTGGAGATAACT
Organism: Sulfurimonas sp.; assembly: GCA_015663215.1. Taxonomy (GTDB): domain Bacteria; phylum Campylobacterota; class Campylobacteria; order Campylobacterales; family Sulfurimonadaceae; genus Sulfurimonas. The sequence continues at coordinate 61 of DQSP01000265.1, read as the reverse complement.
CTTCTATCTTTGCTACATATTCCATCTCACCTGTTATAATGCCTTTCTTCGCATAAAACAT
>DQSP01000251.1 GCA_015663215.1 Sulfurimonas sp. | reverse complement strand
TGAAGCTACTAGTAGCTCCTTCTGATTTTGCCTCACATTAGCCCTCTTTTTGATATTCTGAAGTTGGTGTTATTTTTAACTAAGGACTTATATATTAAAAAATAAATGGAATTGGTCGATTTGTAGAGTAATTAAACATTATATAAATGAAAGATTTTTTAAAAAGGATATGTTATGAGTATATCATCACTAGGTGTAGGTTCAGGAATATTAACACAAGATGTACTAGATCAGTTACGAGCTGCCGATGAAGCAGGAAAAATTAGACCTATCGACTTGGCAATAGCAAATGAAGATGATAGAAAAACTTCTTTTGCTGTACTAGATGCAAGTATGACAAACTTTGTTGATAAAATTAACCAAATTAAAAATGCTACTCTTTGGAATGAACGTTCTGCAACTGTAACATCTGGAACATCTGTTGAAGTAAGTGCATTCGCAAACACAGATATACAAGATTTTACTTTAGATGTAACCGCTTTAGCAACAAGACAGATAGAACAATCAGGACAGTTTAGTGCAGAGACAGCTTTAATTGCAACAGCAGCTGGCTCACTAAACTTAAATGTTAATGGTCAAGATTTTACCATAAACTACGATGCGACAACAACACTTAAAGATTTAAAAAATTCTATCAATAGCATTGCCGGAACAGAAGTTGATGCAACTATATTAAATATCGGTACTGGAGATAGTCGCTTAGTAATAAGTTCTGCAAATACAGGAAGTACCCAAGATATTACTATTACAGATACAAGCGGTTTCCTTTCCGATGATGGTGGTACTACAGCAGGTGGTGTGAATTTAACGACAGGTTTAGCCGCAATTCAAACGGGAACAGATGCAACTTTTACTTACAATGGACAAGCGATAACTCGTTCTAGTAATGAAGTTTCTGACTTAATCACAGGACTTACTATTTCTCTTAAAGAAGTAGGTGTTTCGCAGGTGAGTATTGCTCAGGACAGAACATCTATCTTGGATAGTTTTGATAGCTTTGTAGTGAAATATAATGAAAATATGGCAGAGTTAAATCGTTTGACTAAAGTAAGTACAGATTCTGCTGAGAGAGGAATTTTTTCTAGTGATAGTACAGTTAAAAATCTTAAGCGAACTATCCAAGATATGCTTGACACACTTGGTCAAGGTGCGGCATCTATGATTGATTATGGTTTTGATATAGATAAAGATGGTGTAATGTCCTTGGATAAAACAGTTTTAGAAGCTAAAATGGATACTGACCCTACAAATACTCAAGCATTTTTTTCTGGTGGTGATTTTACAAAAGCAGATGGAAGTGTAGTAGCATTAATCGGTACATTTGGAGAGATGGCAACAACTGTAGAAGCATATACTAATGTCAATAGCATCTTAGATAATTTAAGCGAATCAATAACTCAGAAATTATCAGAACTTAATGATAGAAAAACTTCAGCAACTGAAAGTTTAGATTCGAAATATGAAATTTTGAAAAAAAGATATGCTGCTTATGATGTGATTATTGCTAGACTCAATCAATCATCAGATATTTTTACACAATTAGCGAATCAAAATAACAATTAAGACTTAAAAATAGTTTGAAAATGTCGATACTATTTATACATAAAAGGATTTAACATGTATGGGAATAATGCACATAATATTTATGCTCAAAACAATGTGGGGATTGAGTCTCCAGCAAAGTTAATAGAGATGTTGTATGAGGGTATTCTTCGTTTTAATGCCCAAGCAAAGAAGGCGATTAAGGATGGAGATATCGAAAAAAGAATCTATTGGATGAATCGTTCTATCGCAGTTATTACAGAGCTGATTTCAGTATTAGATATGAAAGCAGGAAATATTTCTTATTATCTCGAAGGCTTATATAACTATCAGATTCAGCTGATCTCAGAAGCTGGAAATGAGAATAGTTATACTAAACTAGATGAATGTAGTAAAGTTTTTAAAACTCTTTTAGAAGCATGGAGAGAAACAACGAATGTGGCTCAATAAGCTTAAAATTGCGATAATAGAAAAAAATACAGATAATTTAAACAAATTAATGGATGAGTTGCCAGAGCTTGAGTCTCAAAAAGAGATAAACTCTGCTATTACACTTTTAGCTGAGGCTACATCTTTGGTAAAAGGTCTTCAGGATGAGACAAAATCTTCTCTGATTCAGATGAAAAAAAATATAGACTTCTTGAATGCTACACAAGCACCACATACAAATAGTCTTGACATAAAATCATAAATTATCTCTTTTTCCTTATACCAAAGTTTAAACTTCTGATAGTATAGTCACTCACAACAGCACCTTTTCTCATACTCAGTATATGTGCAACAGCATCGGCTATATCTGTCCTTAATAATCTTTCATTCTCTTTTTCACTTGTTTCAAATCGTAAGTCATTATAAAATGCAGATTCTGTCATATCAGGATTGATATTTGTTATACTGAGTCCACTTTTTCTAGTTTCTTCAAAAAGAGCATCACTAAAAGCTTTGAGTCCTGCTTTAGTAGCAGAGTAAACGCCAGCAAACTTACTTGCTCTTATAGCTTCGATAGAGTTGATATTGATGAGGTAGCCATCATTTTTTTTGAGACTTCTGAGTGTGGCGTTTGTTAAAAGCATAGGGGATGTTAGGTTTAAAAAGGTCATATCAGTAATGGTTTTAGGGCTTAACTCTTCATGGGGTTCAAACTTTCCAAATCCAGCTGCATTTACGAGTAAAAAAACAGACTCTTTTTTGAGTGCTTCGCATACTTTGAGTGTCTCTTTTTCTTTAGAAAGGTCTGCATTTATAGTGTTGAAATTAACATGGTTTTGTAGAGATTTTGAAGTGGTTCGGCTCACCCCTATGACACGAAACCCTAGTTCTAAAAGCCTTGAGCTTATCGCCTCCCCTATACCTGAACTCGCCCCTGTTACTACTGCTATTTGCATCTAAACTCCCACTTATTTTGCTATACTACTTGCATGAAAAACATTTATATAACTGACCTAGACCATACATTTTTAAAAAATGATTTATCTGTGAGTGATTATACTAAAAAAACCTGGAATTCTTATGCAAAAGAGTCTATTATGGGCATTGCAACTGCAAGAACTTACATGAAAACAGCTCAGTTTTTAAAAGGTGTAGAGGTAAATGCACCAATGATTTTACTCGATGGTGCACTCATCGCGACTATGGATAAAAAAATTATAAAGATGACCACACTAGGACGAGATGCAACTGATACTATCATAGAAGAGGGATGGAAATTTGGGATTTATCCTTTTGTTTTAGCTCTTGATGATGCCAAAAACCTAAGAGAGAATTTTGTACATGATAAGGTTTTAAATAGCTACCAAAGAGAGGTTTTAACTCGTTACTCGACTGCTGATAACATTAAGATAGAAGATGGAATCCGAGGTAAAGATGAGAACTTTAAAATCGTTTATATGGGTGAAGAAGAACTACTTCGTGAACTTCACGAACATTTTCTTGATAAGTTTGGTGACTCTGTAAAGTATATACTAGCTCCTGAAACATATATAGGATGCTATTTCTTAACCATCTTAAACAAAGATGCAGACAAGTCTCACGGCATACAAAGTGTAAGTGAAGCTATGGGCTTTGACTTAGATAAACTCACTGTTTTTGGTGATAATTTCAATGATATGGGTATGTTTGAGTTAGCAAACACTTCAGTTGCAATGGCTAATGCTCAAGATGAAGTAAAAGACTTAGCAAAAATAGTATTAGCACATACTAACGAAGAAGATGGTGTTGCAAAATACTTAGAAGGATTAAAAAATGGATAAAAAATCAAGTCTAAACCCTATGCTTATTATAGGTACTCTCTTTTTTATATTTGGCTTTGTGACTTGGTTAAATGGCTCTTTGATACCATTTTTAAAAGTCATCTGTACTCTGAGTGATTTTGAGGCACTTTTTGTGACCTTTGCTTTTTATATCGCTTATACTGTTATGGCTTTACCGATGGCATATTTACTTGATAAAACTGGGTATAAAAACGGTATGAGTTTGGGGCTTGTAATGATGTCAGTGGGAAGTTTACTCTTTATCCCAGCAGCACTAAGCGCAGAGTTCATTCTATTTTTACTAGCACTTTTTACTCTTGGTTCTGGACTAACATTACTTCAAACAGCTTCAAATCCTTACATAGTTCTCATCGGTCCCATAAAGAGTGCAGCAATGCGAATAAGTATCATGGGACTTATTAACAAGAGTGCAGGGGTTTTAGCACCTATAATTTTTACAGTTTTGGTGCTTTCTGGTTTTGGGTCTATTGAAAATTTATCTACTTTAGAGGTAGATGCACTAGCCCATAAGTTGATTTTACCTTATAGTGTTATGGCTGGTGTACTTTTTCTACTGGCTATTTTTATTAAGTACTCCTCTTTAGAAGAGTTACAATTTTCTCAAGATGAGTATGATGATAGCTCTATTTTTAGTTTTCCTCGTGTTGTCTTAGGTGCTGTTGCACTCTTTTTTTATGTGGGTATAGAAGTTATTGCGGGTGATACTATAGGCTTATATGCTCAAAGTTTAGGAGTTTTAAACGCAACTGCTTTAACTTCTTATACTATGGTTTTTATGGTTATATCATATCTTGTAGGAGTCTTTTTTATACCGAGGTATCTCTCTCAAGAAAAAGCACTTATAGGTTCAGCACTTTTAGGAATGACTTTTCTTGTAGGCATAGCATTTAGTTCTACAACTTCAAACACTATCTCTGAGCTTTTATGGGGATGGAGCGGTACTGCAACACTTCCTGATAGTGTAACATTTGTAGCTCTACTGGGTCTGGCAAATGCTTTAGTTTGGCCGACTATATGGCCCCTAGCATTAGAAGATATGGGAAAGCATACAGCCAAAGGTTCGGCATTACTTATCATGGCAATAGCTGGTGGGGCACTACTTCCTTTGGTGTTTGGTAAACTTGCACAACTCAGTGGTAGTATGCAAGAAGCCTATCTTTATGGCATTGTATGTTATGGTGCGATACTCTTTTATGCACTCAAAGGACATAAAATGAGAACATGGTGTAATCAGTGTTAGATGCTTAAAAAATTTCCCAACGGATTTACTTATGTAGAAGTAAGTAACAAAATAGCTCGTGCTAAAATAGCTCTCCAAGGTGCACATATTTTCGAGTACAAGTGTCAGGATAAAAAAGAGATACTTTGGCTCAGTCCTACAAGTTTTTTTCAAGAGGGAAAAGCCATACGAGGAGGAATCCCTATCTGTTGGCCGCGTTTTGGAGTACTAGATAAAAGTATGCCTGCTCATGGGTTTAGTCGTACAGCTCTTTTTGAGTTTGTATATGCAAAAGAGATAGATGAGAGTACAACTGAAGTTCTTTTACGACTTCGTGATACAAAAAAGAGTCGAGAGATTTGGGACTATAAGTTTGAACTGGATCTTGTTTTTGTGATTGGAGAGACTTTAAGTGTGAAGATGATTACTAAAAATTTGGATGAGAAAGAGTTTATGATAACAGAGGCACTTCACACTTATCTTGGCGTTTCAGATATAAAAGATGTGAAGATAAAGGGCTTAGAAGATAAAGTGTATATAGACACACTTACAGATACAAATACGGTGCAAAAATCTGCAGTAGTAATAAATTCGGAGTGTGATAGAGTTTATTTTGATGTAGATAAAAAGTTATCTTTGGTTGATGAAGAGAAAACGATTAGTTTAAACACAGTAGGGTCTTCCTCTGCTGTTGTCTGGAACCCATGGATAGAGAAAGGCTCAAATATGAGTGGTATGAAAGCAGATGCTTATAAAGAGTTTGTCTGTATTGAAACTACAAATGCTTTTGATGATTTTAGAGTGATACAAGCAGGAGAGAGTCACACTCTTGGTGTCACACTGCGTTTAGTTTAGAGACTCTTAAAAGTCATCGTCATTATCAAACGCAGCGGCCTCTTTTTGATACTCTGCCTCTTTAAGTGCTTGTAATTCTGCTTTAGACATCATCTTTAAGGCTATATGTTGTCCAAAAAATGTTTTATTATCAAGTTTGTATAGATATGCATAAGCTCCATACAAGAGTAGAAGAAAACTTATGGAGACTATAGCCTTTTGAATAGGGTCAAATGTTTGTACCTTCTCTTTTATCTGTATCTCGCAAATACCACCTGGGCAGTATTTTGAGCTATTTTTCATAACAAGATTATAAATCTTACACCCCAAACAGATAGAAAATGCAGACTCAGCTATCAAGAGAACAAGACAGAGAATACAAATAAACACTTTGATAGGATTTGGTTGCCAGTTGATCACAAGATAGTAAAACATAGGCAGAGCAAGTAAAAGACCAATGCTCCAAGCAAATCTTTTTTGTGTGGCACCTACATATTCTGGTTTTTGGTTCTGAACAAAAAAGCGTCCCATAAGCATAGAAGGGGAGTATCTAGGGTTAACAACTCGTAAGAGAAAATCAAAAGTAAAAAAAGATATAAAGTAACGAGTGACTACTCCATGTTGTAACATTACCGCATTTGTAAGACTCAAAAGCCCAATTGCAAAGAGTATTCCTGCCGCTGCACGAGCCTCTCTTTCATTGATAACACGTACATCATAGCCAGAAACTTCCTCGCCATATTTAAAAAAATCATTCATCTGTTGTAAGTCCTTAGTTAAAAATAACACCAGCTTCAGCGACTACAAGAGAGTTCTAGTTATAGGCACATTTTCGTAGAACTAGCCGTAGCTAATTCAAGAAG
>DQSP01000291.1 GCA_015663215.1 Sulfurimonas sp. | reverse complement strand
TTTCAAAGCAGAAACAATATCAACCCAATCAACACCATGAAGATGATAAAAGTGAACAATATGATCATGAAAGAATAGCGCAGCATTCATCAGTGTTCTTACTAGTTCACCATTAAGTGGTATCTTAATACCAAGCGCATCCTCTACTGCCATTGTACTTTTTAAATAATGAGAATAAGTACAAACTCCACAAATTCTCTGCATCAAAAGAGGTACATTTCTAGGGTCTCTATCTTTTGCAATCACCTCTAGTCCACGCCATAATGTAGAAGATACAAAAGCATCTTCTACTACTCCATCATCATTTACAATTACTTCTGCACGCAAGTGACCTTCAATTCTTGTTATTGGATCTACTACTACTCTTTTACTCATAACTTTTCTCCTTACTCTTCATCTGATTTTGGTGGCTTAATAGCTGATATTGCTGCATGTGCTGCTATTCCTACACCTGTTGCAAGCAGTAGTCCTAAACCAATTTTATCTGCTGTCGCATCAGCACCAAGCCCACCAAATGTTGTATTATAGAGTCTATCTTTTAGTGGCTCATTTACTGTACCCATTGTATCCCAAAAATCTGGTTCACTACAACCCATACAGCCAAAGCCAACCTGAACAGGCCATGAAGTACCTTGGTTAAATTTATTTTTTGAGCAGTTGTTGAATGTATAAGGTCCTTTGCAGCCTACTTTATAGAGACAATAACCATCTTTTGCTCCCTCGTCACCAAACTGTTCAACAAACTCACCAGCATCAAAATGCCCCCTTCTTTCACACAGGTCATGAACTCGTAATCTATATGCCCATTTTGGTCTATTATATACATCTAGGGCAGGAAGTGTTCCATAAAGAAGATAGTACATAAGTGTTCCTACAATATTCTTCTCACTCGGAGGACAACCTGGAACATTGATAACCGTTTTCTTGGTAACTGTAGAAAGTGCTACAGCACCAGTAGGATTTGGAATAGCTGCTTGTACTCCACCAAATGCAGAACAGGTTCCTATAGCAAAAATAGCAACAGCATGCTCTGATGCATCTATTGCGATATCTTTACCTTTTTTGCCATGACCACCAACGGTTAAATATACACCATCATCAGCTGTAGGGATACCACCTTCAACCATTAAGATATATCTGCCTTTATATTTTTCCATCGCATGTTCAAGATTCTCTTCTGCTTGCCACCCAACAGCTGCCATAAGTGTTTCATGGTACTCTAGGGATATATAATTAAATATTAAGCTATCGATTGTAGGATTTTCAGAACGCAAAAGTGCTTCACTGCACCCTGTACACTCTGCCATATGAAGCCAAATAATTGGTAATCTATCGACCACTTTAACAGCTTCTGCCATCAAAGGGGTAAAGGTTGAGGGGAGCGATAACATTGCAGTTATAGCCCCTGCCCACTTCATAAAATCCCTTCTTCCGAAACCGTTTTCCTCTATTACTTCCTCTATAGAGCTCTCTTCCTTCATTTTTGGCAGCTTTTTAAGCTGCTTGATCCTCTCTTCAAACGATGCATATAACGCATCGTAAGATGTATCTTTTCTACCCATACTCATTGGTTCTCCTTTTAAAGTGAATAGCTATTCAATATTCTAAACAAAATAAACTTAATTTAAAATGAATATTCATCCAGTTAATGACTAAATACGCATTATATCCATTCAGTTAATGCTTGACCTATAATTTTATGTGCATAAATCATACTTATTCAATTCAATAAGTATACCATATTAATTAAATAAAAAAAAAGGGGGGGGGTATAATTTTTATTGAATGACTATTCATTCAAGGTAACAAATATTTAATTTATTATTTGTTAGTCTTTAAATTTAAATTAAAAAAAGAGGAGGTAGTTGTGAATGAAACATGTATACGAATGTATTGTGAATCAGAGGGTAGATGTCATGGTATTGTGTTAGTTTTTTTTAATAAAGAACAAAAAGAGAGAGTATTGTCCAAAGCAGATGAATTGGCTCACAGACATAGAGTTACACCTAATATTTCTATTCGTAAAATGGATAAATATGGAGAAGTATTTATAGAATTTTATGATGATTATCATAAAGAAGGCGGGTGTTTTTTTGAGGACCTTGTAGAAACACTTGGTGCTAAATTATGTGATTGTGAGGAGTTGTAATGAGTAAAGTTATTCCCAAACTGTTTAGAATAAATACAGGAAGCTGTAATGGTTGTGATGTTGAGTTTGTAGCTACAGCCTTTGTAGATAAGTTTCAGCTTGACACCCTGGGCATAGAACTGGTGAGTGATGTAATAGATGCCAACTTATTGGTAATTACAGGTCCTTTGTCTGCAAGAAGTGAATCTTTTTTGAAAAATGCCTTAGGTAAGCTAAAAAAACCCTTTGTTGTTGTTGGGATCGGAACCTGTTCTGTGAGTTGCGGGATTTTCAGGGACTCATATGCCATCAACGGACCTATTGACAAGTTCGTTGAAGTAGATGTCAATATAGCAGGCTGTCCTCCAAGACCTCAGTCTATTGCAGAAGGTATTGCCAAGGGTGTCAAAGTATTGGAACAGAA
>DQSP01000182.1 GCA_015663215.1 Sulfurimonas sp. | reverse complement strand
ACTTATGATAATATATGTGATTTCTCTTGGTTTGATGACTGGTATCTTTAATGGTAGTGTGCCAAATACAGACATAAATATGTATGCTTTTTTATATGTTTCTTTTATCGAGATGAGTTTTTTCTCACTTATTTTAGCAAATAGAATTAATGAATCAAGATTGCAAACTATTAAGATTCAAAATGAGCTACTTGAGCAAAAAAATATAAATGCTCGTGAACTTGAAGAGATGGTAAAAGATAGAACAAAAGAGTTAGAGATTTTGCAAGAACAACTCAAAATTCAAGCAAATAGAGACCCTTTAACAGAACTCTACAATAGAAGATATTTTTCAAATATAGCAAAAAAGAGTTTTAATATTGCAAATAGATATGAGCAAAAACTTTCAATTTTAATGTTAGATCTTGACTACTTTAAGAGTGTAAATGATACTTATGGGCATGGAACTGGTGATGATGTTCTAGTTGCTATATCTCAAAAATTACGAGAACTTTCACGAGATGCAGATATAGTTGCACGTTATGGAGGGGAAGAGTTCATCTTACTCTTACCGCGAACATCATTACAAGATGCGAGAGTTTTAGCACAAAGAATTTGTGATGAAATTAGGATGATAAGGGTAGCAATATCCGATGATAATTCAATCAAGACAACTGTAAGTATAGGTGTCTCAGAACTTAGTAAAAAAGATGAAAATATTGATCAACTTATTTCTAGAGCTGACATAAAACTCTATGAAGCTAAAGAAAATGGTAGAAATGGAGTTTGTATTTAAGTGTTTAAAATAATCTCTGTTATCTCAGCACTAGCACCTAAACGCATAGGTGGACCCCAAAATCCTGTGCCTTTGTTAACATAGATTTGAGTTATGGGAGTGTGTTGGTGCAGGCCAGATATGTAGGGCTGTTGCAGACTCACAAGAAAACGAAATGGGTAAAGTTGCCCTCCGTGTGTATGTCCACTTAGAACTAGGTCTATTTTTTGAAAGTCATATATCTCTTGTAAAAATTTGGGCTGATGTGCTAGTAAGATAGTAGGAGAATTTTCAAGCCTATTTGTAAGTGCCTTGTTTATATCTGGGATGTGATGCTGTGCTCTATAGCCAAAGATGTCGTAAACACCAGCAAGGTTAAAACCTTTACCTTCTTCCCCAATATATACATTTTCATTTTCAAGTACTCGTATACCTAACTCTTTGACTCTTTTTATGATGACCTCTATACCGTGAAAGTACTCATGGTTTCCCACTATATAGTATGTTCCATATTTTGATTGAAGTGCTTTAAATTCTTCAAGTATATGATGTGCTTTTTTTATCCCAATGTCAACTAAGTCACCTGTAATAACTACAAGATCAGGTTTACAATCGTTTACTCTTTTTACTATATCTTTAATAAATGCAGCATCAATCAGCCCACCGATATGTATATCACTAAGTTGCAGTATTTTATATGAGTGGTGCAAGTTTGTAATCTTTATCTCTTTATCTTCGAGCACAACAGTTCGTGCATTATATATAGAATGTGAAGTAATGGCTACAGCTGTGACTACAGCACCTATGTCTAAAGAGTTTTTAAAAAAGCTCCTGCGCTTTTCTTGCATAGGGGTAAATGATAAAAAGAGATGAGAAGTATCATAAAGTATCGCAGTACAAAAAAGTAAAAAAAGAACACCAATGGGGAGAGAAAAAAGAAAATAGAGCCAGCTAGGAAACTCTACATAATAACGAGCCAAGGCATAAAGAAAAATTCCAAAAAGGTTGAGGTAGAGAAATATTCTAAAGTAGCATTTGTACTTTGAAGAGATCGATAAACGCGAGATAAGTCGTTTTGAAATGTACATATTTAAGAGTGAAAACACTCCTGTTAAAAGGAGTGTAAAAAGGATGGGGTTCATTTGAGTGTCTACTTAAGAGTTACTTTCTACTGCTTTAGAGATTCTTAAAAGTGTTTCTTCTTTTCCAACAACTGCCATGATAACATCAATATTTGGTCCACCCATCTTTCCAAGAAGAGCAACACGAAGTGGCATACCAATTTTTCCAAATCCGATTTCCATTTCACTTACAACTTCTTCCATTAGAGAGTGGTAGTCACTTGGAAGGTGTGGTTCGTTTGCAGTAAGTTTTTCGCTGTAAGCTTTTAGTACTTCAAATGCATCCCCTTTGAAGCCTTTTTTGACTGCTTTTTCATCAAAAGAAGTCGGTGTTGTAACTATCTCTGTGACAAGGGAAGCTAACTCTTTAAGTGTTTTTGCTCTCTCTTTGAGGGCATCGAGTAAAATCTCTTTTTTGTCATGTGACGTAAGGTGAATATCATAGGCTTCAAGTAACTCTGCTAACTCTGCATTTGAAGTATTTTTAATGTAGTGAGAGTTCAACCAGTCAAGTTTTTCAGTATTGTAAATAGATGCTGACTTATTAATATCTTTAGGGTTAAATAACTCTATCATCTCCTCAAATGAAAATATTTCTTGATCTCCATGACTCCAGCCTAAACGCACAAGAAAGTTAAGGAGTGCTTGAGGTGTGTAACCCATCTCTTTATAAGCCATCACATCAGTAGCACCGTCGCGTTTAGAGAGCTTTTTCCCAGCACTATTATGAATCATAGGTACATGATAAAACGCAGGAATATCAAATCCTAAAGCTTCATAAACTACTATCTGTTTTGGAGTGTTAGAGAGGTGGTCATCTCCACGAATAACCTCATTAATCCCCATAAGATGGTCATCAATAGCTACAACAAAGTTATAAGTGGGTGCACCATCAGCTCTAGCGATAACAAAGTCATCTAAGATATCTTCTGCTTGAAAACTAATAGTCCCTTTGACACCATCATGAACTAATATCTCACCAGTTTTAGGACTTTTTATACGAACAACTGGATCTACTCCTTCAGGAGGAGTGCCATCAAAGTCACGGTAACGACCATCATACATAGTGCGTTCTTTATTTGCCATTTGTGTTTCACGAAGCTCTGTGAGCTCTTCTTTTGACATATAACACTTGTATGCTTTTCCCTCATCTAGGAGTTGCTTGATATACTTTGCATAAATTGCATCGCGTTGTGATTGGTATGTAATCTCACCATCAGCTTCTAATCCTAACCACTCAAATGCTTTTAAAATTGCAGTAGTCGCTTCCTCGGAGTTACGAGCTTTGTCTGTATCTTCTATACGAAGAACAAATTTCCCGCCATTCTTTTTAGCCCAAAGGTAAGAAAAAAGTGCAGTACGAAGACCACCGATGTGAAGATATCCAGTTGGAGAAGGTGCAAAACGAGTGATAATCATAAAAAAGCCTTTGAATAAAATTATGTAATTGTATTAAAAACTTTGTTAAAAAGGGGTAAATCAGAAGTAATAACGAAGAGTGAGGTAGGCACTAGCACCAGCTCCACCTGGAACCTCTTTGATGTTTTGTCGTACAGACTCAGGATAAGTATACTCAGTATCAAAAATATTTTTGAGGTAAAGATTTGCCTCAAAGGGTTTGTTCTGGTAAGAGAGTGTAATATTTGTGAGATTGTATGCAGCTATCTCCCCCGTTTCACCTGTTGTTAATGTATAGGCTTTTTGGGAGATATATTGACTTGAGAGGGCACCACCAAAGTAGGAGTTGAAGTTATAGTTGAGTATCATATTTGCTGTATAGTGTGCTATATTGTCAATATCATGCTCCCCACTATTGTGCTGTAAATGTTTTTCATCTATATAAGATCCGTTGAGTCGTAACTCTATTTTTTGACTCAGTATTGATGTGAGTTCTGCTTCTATACCATAAGTTTTCACTCCATTTGAATTATAGTATTCGCTACCAGTTCCAGGGCTAGCTACTGGACGCCGAGTGATTTAATCTTTGAGGTATGAGTTATACAGAGTAATTAAGAGGGCATTTCTTTCATTGAGTTTTGTGTCAACTGCAAACTCTATTGTCTCAATCTGTTCTCGTCTGAGTGCTCTATCTCCAACTAAAATTCCTGTTGCATTGGAATACTTTTCTAAAAATGTTGGACTTCTGTAGGCTTGAGAGTAGAGGAGTTTAAAGTTTGTTTCCTTGCTATAGCGATAGTTTAAGCCCACTCTTGGATTGAGTTTAGATTTTGTATCACTATTGTCTTCATAACGTAGACCTATGATTGTTTTAAGGTTATCTAAAATATT
>DQSP01000229.1 GCA_015663215.1 Sulfurimonas sp. | reverse complement strand
CCGCTTATTGTGAAGTTAAGTACTGTGTGGCCATAGCCAATGGTACTGCTGCACTTCATCTTGCATCGCTTGTCTTGTTAGAAAAAGATGATAAGGTTTTGACTACACCAAACTCTTTCTTAGCCACATCCAATGCTATTCTCTACGCAGGTGCAAAACCTGTTTTTATCGATATCGCAGAAGATGGTAATATTGATCTGGATCTATGTGAAGAAGCCCTTAAAAACGATACAAGTATTAAAGCGATTTATTCAGTTGCCTTTAGCGGAAATATGATTGACCAGAAGAAGTTAAAACAACTTAGAGACACTTACAATGTTACTGTTTTAGAAGACTGTGCGCATGCTATTGGGGCAAAAGATGGTGATGTTAAAGCAGCATCTTGTACAAATAGTGATATCTCTATTCTCTCTTTCCACCCGGTTAAACATATGACAACCGGTGAGGGTGGTGCCATCACTACCAACTCTAAAGAGATCTACGAAAAGCTCTTGACACTAAGAGGTCATGGTATGGTTAAAACACCTGAGATGAAACCATGGGAATATGAAATGCGAGAATTAGGTTTCAACTATCGCATCACTGACATACAATGTGCCCTTGGACTCTCTCAACTTAAAAGACTAGACAGTTTTATTGAAAGACGCATTGAACTTGTTAAGAAATATGACAAAGCGTTTAAGAAGACGCTTGTCAAACCACTCTACACTTACGATGGGAAGTCTTCATACCATCTTTACGTTGTACAAGTAGATTTTTCTAAACTTCCACTATCTAAAGTCGATCTTTTTAACAAACTAAGAGAAAAAAGCATAGGTGTGCAACTTCATTACATGCCTATTAACAAACAGCCTTACTATAGAGGGCTAGGATATGGAAATGAGAGTACTCCTGTTATGGATAAATACTATGAAGAGTGTTTTTCACTTCCTATGTACCCTAAGATGACAGATGAAGAACAAGCTTATGTCATCGAGTCACTTTTTGAGGTCTTAAATGGCTAAGAGTATAGCGATCATTCCTGCTCGTGGTGGCAGCAAACGTATTCCAAGAAAAAACATTAAAGATTTCTATGGAAAACCACTGATCGCCTACTCAATTCAAACTGCCTTAGAATCAAAACTCTTTGACAAAGTCATTGTCACAACAGATGATGAAGAGATAGCCGCCATTGCAAAAAAATATGGTGCGGAGGTTCCATTCTTAAGACCCAAAGAACTTTCAGATGATTTCACGGGCACAGGTGATGTGGTCAATCATACTCTTGAATGGTTAAAAGAAAATGGAGAGACATTTGAGTATGCATGTACCATCTATGCTACAGCTCCTCTACTGCAGTCAAAGTATCTTATTGATGGATATAATGCATTAAAAAACTCAACTGCCGTTAATACATTCTCCGCAACATCTATGCCCTTTCCTATACAAAGAACATTCAAACTTAACAGCAACAATAGATGTGAAATGTTTACACCAAAGCACTTCACATCGCGTTCACAGGACCTTGAAGAAGCGTATCAAGATGCCGGGCAGTTTTACTGGACAAAGGTAAATCAGACATCTGACGAGGTCATGTTTGGTCAAGACAGTATTCCTATTATTCTCCCAAGACACTTAGTGCAAGATATTGATACGTTGGAAGATTGGGAAAGAGCTGAAATAATGTACAAAGTTATTCAAGAGAGCAACAAATAGATGAATATTCTCATTCGAGCAGACTCCTCATCAAGCATAGGAACAGGTCACATCATGCGTGACCTTGTCTTGGCAGAGCAGTTTAAAGATGCCAATATCGTCTTCGCAACACAAGACCTCCCTGGCAATATAAATCAGAAGATCGAAGAGAAAGATTATACGATCGAGATTCTGAATTCTAACGATATTCAAGAAGTAAATAAACTTATTGAAAAATACAATATAGATATGATAGTGATAGATCACTATGGAATAGATGAGAAGTATGAAAAGCAATTAAAAGTTGAACATACCGCATTAAAAATTATGTCACTAGATGATACTTATGAAAAACATCATTGTGATATTTTGTTAAATATAAATCTATATGCAAATAATACTCAGTATAAAGATCTAGTGCCAGACTATTGTGAACTTCGCTGTGGAACAAAGTATATGCTTTTGAGAGATGAGTTTGTCATCGAAAAACAAAAATACAGACAAAACAAAAATGAGAAAAAAAACCTAAATGTATTCATCGCTATGGGTGGAGCAGACCATTCTAATGTGAACATAGAAATCTTAAAAGTCTTAGAATTATTCCCAAACATTCATGCTAACGTTGTGACAACCACAGCAAATCAACATTTTAATGAGCTACAAGAGTATGTTGCAGATAAAAACAATATCACATTGCATATCAACACTAATCAGATAGCAGTACTGATGAATAACGCAGATCTTGCTATAGTGACACCAAGTGTCACATTAAATGAAATTGTTTATATGAACACACCATTCATCGCCATAAAGACAGCCAGTAATCAAGATGAGATGTATAGGTACTTAGTCAATAATAGCTACACGGTGCTTCACAAGTTCAACGAAATTGATTTAAGAAATAAGGTTGAAAACTTCTTAGAAAGTACCCCCATAGAGCTTATTAACTTCGTCGATTTAACAGTAGATGATAAGAAGATGATCTTAAGGTGGCGAAATCATCCAAACATCCGAAAATGGATGTTTACACAAGAGACAATAAACTTAGTCGATCATCTAAACTATATTGATTCTTTAAATTCAAGAGAAGATAGAGTCTACTTTTTAGTCAAAAAAGGTTCGCAAACCATAGGTGTCATTGATTTTACAAATATAGACCATGAAAACAAAAAAGCAGAGTTCGGTATTTATGGCAATCCAGAATTGAGAAGGGTTGGACGTATTTTGATGGAAAACATCATAGACTATGGGTTCAATGTCTTAAAGGTCGAGACTTTAGTCTCTGAAGTGTTTAAAGATAATATATCTGCTATTAAACTTTATAAGCGATATAATTTCAAATATATAGCGACTAAATACATAAATGGTAGAGATATAATTCAAATGGAGCTCAAAAATGAAAATAGGTAACTTTGATTTAAATAGTGATGGTGTATTTATTATTGCTGAACTCAGTGCCAACCATGGAGGCAAGATAGAGATTGCCAAAAAAACCATCAAGGCAGCCAAAGAGATAGGTGCAAATGCTATAAAGCTTCAGACCTATACAGCTGATACTCTCACGTTAGATAGTGACAGAGAGGACTTTATTATCAAAGGTGGAACGCTTTGGGATGGTAAAAAGCTTTATGATCTCTATAAAGAAGCTTACCTCCCTTGGGAATGGCATAAAGAGTTGTTTAACTATGCAAGAGAGATAGGCATCGATATTTTCTCTTCACCATTTGACAAGACAGCTGTTGATTTTTTAGAGCAGTTCAATCCATCTGCTTATAAGATCGCGTCCTTTGAGATTACTGATTATGAACTTATCCGTTACACGGCTTCAAAAGGAAGACCTATCATCAT
>DQSP01000255.1 GCA_015663215.1 Sulfurimonas sp. | reverse complement strand
CACCAATAAGGTGGCTTAAAATTTTTACTAAACACCCCTTAAGCACAAGCATAGGTAATCTTTAGAAATCTCTATTGCATAATTTGGGTTAAATTTTAGATATATGAGGCACGGTTTTCAAACATAAGAACGAACACCCTACCTTGAAGTTCTAAAGATAATCAAATAGATAAAAAATGGTCCACCTATGATTGCGGTAACAATTCCAATAGGAAGTTCACTCTGCGTTTGGATAACACGAGAAAGAGTGTCACAAAAGACTAAAAAAAGTGCTCCAAAGAGTGCTGTTTTTAGTATTCGTCGCTCTACTGTGACAGGGTAGAGTTTTGTAACTATGTGAGGTACAACCAGTCCTATAAAGCCTATAGGACCACTTATACTGACTAAGATACCGATGGAGAGTGAAGAGATGACAAGAAGTGTAAGTGTCGTTTTTTTTGTGTTTACACCTCGTAGTTGTGCTGCCTCATCTGAGATACTTAAAAGCTGCAACTCATAGCGGTAAATATAGATACTTCCGAACAAAAGTAAGCTCACAAGACTAAGTAAAAAAGGATGATTCCAACCGATAACAGAGAGAGAACCCATAGTAAAACGGATGAGTATATCGTTTTGCATACTTGAGCCCAGATAAAAAACTACCATCAAAGCTGAACTATAAAAGAGAGAAAGTGCTATACCTAAAAGAAGTAATGATTCATGCTGAGAACTTCTTAAAAACTGTGAGAGATAGATGAGTAAAAAGATAGTAAAAAGTGCCCCTATAAAGCCAAAAAGAGAGATAGCCGTGATACCAAAGACTAAAGATGTGAGCCCTAATTTTATAGCTATACCCGCTCCTAAAACAGCTCCACTTGATATACCTAAAGTGTATGGGGTCATCAAAGCATTACGAAAGAGCGTTTGAAAAAGTAGCCCAGATAAGGCTAAGATAGCTCCCGCACATAATGTAAAGAGTAAACGCGGTAAACGCAGATCAAAGAAGATTTGTGAGTCTAAAGAACTGACATCTAAAATACCATCTAGTGTAAGTGAAACAGCTCCTAAAAATGGAGATATTAGTAAAAATAGTATAAGTGCACTCCAGATTAAAAACTTAATCATACTTCACTCCAAACTTCTCAAAACTCACATCGTAAAGCTCTTGAAGTTTCTCTTTTTCAAAAAACTCCTTGCCATAAAGATGTACTTTTTTCTCCTTTACAAATGCCACAGGAGTATCTACAAATGAAGCTAAAGCTATGTCATGTGTGATAAGTATGACTTGATGGTACTCTTTTAAACCTTTTATATGTTGTGCGATTATCTTCGAGTTTTTAGGGTCAAGGTTAGCTGTTGGCTCATCAAGAATAATGATTTCACTCTGTTGTGTTAATGCTTGAGCAATGAGTACTAGTTGCGTTTCACCTGAGCTTAGTGAGTCTACACTATGAGATGCAAGATCTTGTATATGTAAAAACTCTAAACACTCTTTTACGATTTTCTTATCTTTACTAGAGTAGTCAAAGAGTGAAGTTTTATGTGAAAAACGACCCAGTAAAACAAACTCCTCAACCGATATAAAACTATCATAGACTTCAAGTTTTGCAGGAATATAGGAGAGCAACTGAGCTCTTTTCTTTAAACTATACTCACTAATCTTCTTCTCATTTATCTCTACTTCACCCTCACAAGAAATAAGCCCACATATAATTTTAGCAAGAGTACTTTTCCCCGCCCCATTTGCTCCTAAAACAGTTAAATGAGAGTCTATATTTATACAAACCTCATCTAAAACAATTTTTTTATCAAATGCACAAGTGATATTTTTGAGTTTAATCATTTATAACCTCTATCAGCCGCCCAATTGTAAGTGCTACTCGGTGTGAAGGAATGTGCAGATAATCTTCATCTATTATAGTTATCTTTGTGTTTTTACTCGCGTTTGTAGGCAGAGAATACCAAGAAGCTAGAGCTTTTTTTATGTCCACATTTGGTTCAGTCGCATGAGAATGTAAGATAATAATCTGATCAGGGTTAAGAGCAATGACATTTTCATAGTTAAGTACGGGCTGTATAGTGCTATCATCTGTATAAGCATTTGTATTGCCACTTTGGCGGATTATATCATCAAAAAATATCTCTTTACCTGCGATGTAAATACCACTACGAAGATCTTCTTTGAGTCCATAGACTATCATAACACTATGAGACTTCTTTGTTTTAGGTGATTCATCTATTGCAGTGTCTATATCTTTAATCAACTCTTTTGCAGCCGCTTTTTTCTCAAGTGTATCACCAATTATCTCAATTGACTTTTTAATAGCCTCGATAGTTGTAAGCTCTAAACATAGTGTTTTTATATGAAAGTAGTGAAATTTTTCTAAAACATTCTGGTTAAAACTCTGACCAATTACAAGTGTCGGTTTATGTGAGAGAACTTTTTCCACATGAGGGTTACTATAACCCCCAATGATTGGAAGTTTTTTTGCCGCAGGTGGATAAAGAGAGTAACTAGAAGTCGCCACTATCTCTTCATCT
>DQSP01000062.1 GCA_015663215.1 Sulfurimonas sp. | reverse complement strand
TTAGGACTAGATACTAGTAAGTACCAACTCTCTGTTGTCTTACCATTTGGGTACAGACTAAACGAGCAGTCAGAACAATTAAGACTGCCGCTAGAAGAAGTAGTAGAGTTTATAGACTAAACGCTACTTCTTTTTGAAGATAAGCAGGGTCTTATCTTCAGTGTCATAGAGTGAAAAAGTCTGTTTTTCTATAAGCTTTAACTTTTCTATCTTTTGAAAAGTTTTTATCTTATGAAAATGTTGGATGATTGAGTCTTGATGTTTTATGTAAGAGCCATCTTCTTGTTTAAGAAATAGTGTAAACTGAGTATCAAGTTTATCATTTTGAAATATTGCATCAACACATAAAAATTCATCATCTCTGTCTTTACTCATCGTTCCCTCGGCGACATCCTTAAAACCATAAAGTGTATTTATATCTGCTATTAAGATACCATCATCATTAAGTTTATCTGCCATGGCGTTTAGAAAGTCTACTAGAGTATTATTATCCATAAAGTTAAGCACATCAAAGATACTTACAATGGCATCATACTTACCCTCTACATCATTCGCGTTTATACACTCTGCGTCAAGTCCAGCCTCTAAACATTCATTTACCATGATAGAGCTAAGGTCTACACCTTTACACTTCACACCATCACTTATCATTCGCTGCATAAAACCACCACGACCACAACCTACATCAAGAAGGGTTTTTACATCCTTGTCCGCTAGTTCAGAACGATAGAGGTCATAAAGAGCTTCGGTAGCTTCTTCTATCCCTAAAAGGTGTTCTGCTTTTGCATAAAGGTCTAAGTTAGTCATTTTCTGCTTTTATTACTTTGTTTATTTTTTCATAAATGTCTAAAACTTCATCTTTTTTAGCGATGTAAGAGTTTTTATTTGCTATGAGGTATGTAGAACTTGTCATGATGTCTTGAACTACTTCAAGACCATTTTGCTTCATTGTAGCACCCGTTTCTACTACATCTACTATCATATCTGCAAGACCTATAAGCGGTGCTAGTTCAACTGAACCATTAAGCTTGATTATCTCAACACTTACAGCTCTCTCTTCAAAGTAGCGTTTAGTGATGTTTACCATTTTTGAAGCCACTTTTAACTCAGGCTTACTAAGGTCTAACTTCTCCCCTACTTTCATCCCTATAGAGACTTTACAAACACCGCGCTTAAGATCAAGTAAACGCACTACATCAAGACCTTGTTCTTCTAAAGTGTCTAAACCAACAACACCGATGTCCGCTGCTTGATGAAAAACATATGTCGCAACATCTTGGTTACGAACAAGTAAAAAACGAAAGTTGGGTGTTTCTAAAATGAGCTTTCTATCATCAAATTTAAATCCATCTCCAAAGAGTGTTTCAAATATTTCTAGTGTTTCTTTAGCAATACGACCTTTTGGAAGTGCAACTGTTAGCATAGTTTAGCCTTTTTTATTATCTTTTTCATACCATTAAAAATGAGTCTTTCATCTATAATAGCATCTTTAAATATCTTGTGTAGTTCATTTGCATTACCACCAGTGAGCACAACAGAGAGTTTGTGTGACATCACTTCTGAGTAAAGTGTCTTCAAAAAGCCATAACTTATAGCATCTTGAGAATTTTTCGGCATTATATCTAAGTCTAGGTCAAAGTTAAATGAATAATGAAGAGCAGGTGAAATATTCAGATAAGTTTTTTGCATTGCATCAACTCCCGGATAGATAAACCCACCTTCAAATAGACCTTCCCGAACTATGTCAACTGTTATTGCACTCCCTGCATCTACTATTACTGAGTTTGACAAAGCTTCTACTGCTACCACTCTATCTATGCCCATAGTCTCATAATACTGCTCTTTATCTATAAATGCAGATAAGTTTATCCAGTTAGGAAGTGTTTTAAGAGTGGCGTTTACTTCAGAATTTACAGAGATATAATAGATAGTCTCTTTCATGCAGGATGCATCGAAACTCTTTACATCTTTTTTATAATCTTTTTCACCATCTAAAAAATGATACGAAGTATTTCCAATATCACATAAAAGCATTACTGGATTTTCCACCCTGCTTCTTTAAATGCGAGCTTTGCTTTTGAACATAAAGGAGCATCTATAAAGATAATCTTATGCTTAAAGTTATGCTCACAAAAAACTGTCAGTTTTACATATATTTCTTGAAATTTATGTACATCTTTCATCAAAATTCTGCTCTTTTGACTCACAGCAAATATCGCCCAGAAATACCCTGTTTGATCTGTTGCTTTATAGATTTTTATCTTGTTACGAACACCTAACTCTTTAGGAGTTATTTCTAACATTTTTTTATAAATTTTCCCTTTTTTTCTCAGGGAGTCTACTACCATTTGCATATCTATGTTTTTGCCTTGTAAAAGTATTTACAGTATTTTACCATCTTCTTTTTAAATCTATTGCTTTGAGCACTTTTTTTAGACTTTTATCTTTAGAAAAACAGAGTCTGATTGTACATGCTAGATAATCATTATACTTCTCTTCTTTTGTTAAAACATACGGGTACGTAGTTCTTTTTATCTCTTTTATATGCTTTTTCAAGTTACTTCTGTTACTTTTTAAAGTTGTAACTTTAAGGTTTTTCATAAGGTATGCTCTTGCTAATGCTGGCACATCATAAAGTTTATGCTTTAACTCTTCCTCTTGAAGTTCTAGGGTTGCATTTGCTAGTTTTTCATAACGAAAAGATGCCCTTAATGCTGCTAGATTTATAATGTTTTGTAACATCTTAGACAGAGGCGAGGTGTAGTACTTATCTATAAGACCTGCTTTTATATGCAATATATCATCACTTAAGTACCAGATGCCTTTTTTATAAAACTTAGAGTTTGCATGGTTGAGAAGATACTCTGCAAAATCCAGCTTCTTTTTGTCATAGTCTACTTCATATCCAGCGATTAAAGCTCCTATAAAAAAACTGTAGTCTTCTAAAAGACCTTTTTGTTTTGGTGCAACTCCGATAACAGTTTGATGATATAAGTCATAGTTTTTGAACATTAAGTCTGTTAAAGCCTTAAGTGTTTTTTCGGCTTTTTTCGCATACTTTTCATCGATTAAAGAGGCACTATAAAGTGCTTCAATCATTAAAGCATTCCATGCAGTATTAATTTTTTTATCTATAAATGGATACTCTTTTTTTGCACGAACTTTAAGTAATTTTTTTCGCATACTTTTAAAGTTTTTAGGTCGTGCATCATCATAAATATTAAGATGCATTTTATCTTCAAAATTTTCTATATATTTGACACCACTGCCGCTAAGTTCTTTTTTTGTAAATACAAAATAAGCACCCTCTTCATGGTGAGTATCTGCATCACTTGCACTATAGTATAAGTCGTCTTTAACATAACGTGCATCGAGCATATCTATAGTCTCTACAACTACATCTTTGTAAAGTTGCTTTCCTGTTCTTAAATATGCTCTTACATATAGAGGAATCAGTTCTGCTTGATCGTAAAGCATCTTCTCAAAATGTGGTATCTCCCATGCAGCATCTACTGTGTAACGAAAGAAACCACCTTCAACTTGATCATACAAACCTCTTAGTGCCATAGTATCAAGCATCTCATATGAGTAATCATACAGCTCTTCATCACTGTTTAACTGTGCTATATCCATCATTAAAGAGAGTTTTGCAGCTTCAGGGAACTTGCGTCCACTTCCAAAACCACTATATATCTCATCAAAATTCTCTTTGAGTGAATCACTTAATGTATTAACCGATATATCACCTGCTTGCACTTCCTCATAAACTACTTTTTTATGAATTGTTTTTTGTATCTCTTTTAACTCTTTTTGAAAATCAGTATCATATCTTTGATATTTTTTTCCTAACTTTTCTACAAGAGTGTCTAAACCCTCTGAGTAAGTCTGTTTATGTAGCGGTATATAAGTTCCCCCATAAAAAACCTTTTTATCAGGTGTCATAAACATACTTAAAGGCCATCCACCAGCATGATGTTTCATCTTAAGATAAACTTCTTGATAAAGAGAGTCAAGATGGGGCATCTCTTCACGATCAACTTTAATAGAGATAAAGTACTTGTTAAAAAGTTTTGCAAGTTTTTTATTTTTAAAAGACTCTCTTTGCATTACATGGCACCAATGACAAGTAGAATATCCTAATGATAAGAAAATTGCTTTATTCTCGCGTTTTGCTTTTGCAAAAGCTTTTTCTCCCCACGGCATCCAATTTACTGGGTCATACTTATGCGAAAGTAGGTAAGGAGATGTTTCAAACTCGAGTGCATTAGTAAATTCTTTTGCATTTAATGATAGAATCAACAGAGTGATTAATAATAATATGGTTTTCATGCTTAGATTATACATTTGAAGTGTAAAATCAATGTTAAGATAGCAAAACAACATTGAAGATAAAAATTAGCTTAAATTTCTTGATTTTATATAAAAATGATATAATTACAAAAATTATAAGTTATAATTTCATTTTAAATAAATTAATAAGGGATTTGCCATGAAGATACTCATAGTTGTTATGATGTTAATGCAACAGTTACTTATAGCTTCTGTAGATAGACTTACTTTAGATGAAGCTATAGATATACTACAAAAAGAAAACTTAGAAATCAAAGCTGCTACTCTTGATGTGAAAATAGCACAAGAGGATGAGAGTAGTGTTTCTGGAGCTCACTGGGGTAAACTTGATTTTATTCAAGATGCAGCACGGAGTAATGATGCTGGAAATGTTTTTGGTTTTAAACTTACTTCTCGTGAAGCTACATTTGGGGACTTTGGTTTTGCTGATTCAAATTTACCTGCACAAACTGACCCTGCATATATGACAACACCACCAGATAGCTTAAACTATCCAGATGATAGAAACTTTTTTCAAAGTAAACTTCGTTATGAAGTGCCTCTTTTTACAGGTTTCGCTTTAAGTTCATACGGTGACATCATGCACTCTATGACAAAAATGAAGTCCTTAGAAAAAGAAGAACTTATCAATACTAAAATTTACGAGCTAAGAAAATCTTACTATAACATGGCTCTACTTGAAAATTCAATCCTTAACTTATCTACTATACTTACAAACATAGATCACCTCCAAAAAACTACCCAAAGTATGATAGATGTAGGATATGCAAAAAAAGTTGACCTTTTAGAAGTAAAAGCAAAGAAAGGAAATGTAGAGAGACTCTTAATACAGATGCAGTCTAACAAAACACTCTTGTATCACTATATAAGCTTTTTACTTAACCAAAAAGTATCAGATATAACAGTACCAGACATGCAGATACAGATGCCAAGTATTAGCGATGAGAATATTCTCTCATCAAACCTTGACATTCAAAAAGCCAGCACAGGTTTAGTCATCAGAAAAAATATGCTCTCAAGTGAAGAAGCATCTTACTACCCTACTATTGGAGCCTTTGGTGAGGTCGCCACTGCTGATAATAGTTTCTTAGGAGATGCGGTTGATCATAGTGCTTATACAGTAGGTGCAAGACTTACATGGAATATTTTTAATGGTGGTAGCGATAGTGCTAAAATCCAAAAGTCACAACTAGAATTATTAAAAATGCACTCACAAGTAAGTCTTGCAAAAAATGGTATAAGACTTCAAATAGCAAAGATAAGAACTGAGATACTCAGTGCGGACCAAGAGATAGAATCTTTAACAAAAGAGTTAGACTTAGCAGCCGCTATCTATGCAAACTATGAGGGACGATACAGAGAGAAACTTACATCAATGAATGATGTTATAATTAAACAATCACAACAGATAGAAAAAACGCTCCAACTTCAAATGGCGAGAAACAAACGCAATGAGAAAATCTTTGCTTTAGAAAAACTTGCAAATACAAAAGGATATTAATATAATGAAACTACTACTAATACTCGCATTAACACTCTCTCTTAGTGCTGAAACACTTACACTTTCAGGTAGCGTTATCTCTGATAACCAAAAAATGATAACAAGTCGTTTTATGGGCTTTGTAACAAATGTATATGTAAATGAGGGTGAAAAAGTTAGAAAAAACCAAACTCTCTATACTATTGACTCCCGTGAGATAGACTCCGCAGCTCGTCAAAGCCAACTGAGCCTTCAAATGTATGAGAACCAGTACACAAATGTAAAACTTAACTTAGCGAGATATAAAAGACTCTTAGAAAAAGATATGGTTTCAAAGTATGAGGTTGAAAACCTTGAACTTACAGCACTCAATCTTCAAGATATGATAAGTATAGCAAAAGCAAGACTTCAAGAGGTGAAAAATCAATATAACTACTTAAATGTTAAAGCACCAAACAATGGTGTTGTTGTCACTAAAAATATCAAAGTTGGTGAGATGGCTATGCCTGGTATGCCTGCTATTGTTCTCTCTGATTTAAGTGATCTTAAAATCAGTGCAGAGATTCCAGAGAGTAGTCTTTCTCGTATCACTCATGGGAAAAAAGTTGCTATAGAGATACCCTCATTAAAACTTAAAGCCATTGGAAAAATTACTGCGATTATTCCTAACTCAAACCCTATGACACATACTTTTAAGATAAAAGTCTCTTTTAAGACAAACTCAAAGTCTGTATACCCTGGAATGTATGCAACTATAAGTATCAACTAAAGGAAGATATATGAAGGATATAAACTTTATACCCACTGACTATGCTGGAAGACTAGCTAAAACATTTATACATAGTCCCCTTACACTTACTCTAGGGATTTTTATCTTAGCTATTGGATACCTCTCTTTAGAGATAATGCCAAGAGAAGAGAATCCTCAAATGATTGTAAGTGGTTCTACTGTTATCATCGCCCTACCCGGTGCAAGTGCAAAAGAGATAGAAAAAATCATTGTCAATCCTTTGGAGAGAAAACTCAAAGAGGTCAAAGGCGTAGAGCATATTTACGGTCGTGCAATGGATAATGTAGGTATCGTAAACGCGGCCTTTTTTATCGGTGAGGAAAAAGAGGGAGCTAACCTTAAAATCTACGATAAAATCATGCAAAATGCAGACATATTTCCAAGTGGAGCGATGGAACCCATCATAAAACCTCTTGATATTGATGTAGACATTCCCATCGTATCTATCGCATTTTATACTGATGATGCAACAATGACGAAGACTGAACTTTATGATAGAGTGAAAAAAATCCAACATCACATAAATGGACTTAGTAATGTAGCCGTTACAGGACTTAAAGGTGGATCAAAACACCAGTTTAACATAGAAGTAGACATCAATAAACTATCAGGTTACAACCTCTCTTTAGGGCAAATTAAGAAATCTATTTCTTCACTTGCTTACAATGTACCCGCAACAAAAAACACAAGTAAAGATAATAAAATCGTTATTTTAGGTGTAAAGAATGCTCTTGATAGCATTAAAGATATAAACAACATCATAGTAGCTCAATATATGGGTTCTCCTATCTACCTCTCACAAGTTGCTACTGTCAGTGATAGTTATGACATCCAAAATTTTAAAAAAGCACTGATAAAAGTAAGAGATAAAGAAGGAAAATTTTCCTCTTTTAAAGAGCAAGTTACACTCAGTGTCTCAAAACTACAAGGAACAAATGCGGTTATAATCGCTGATGAAGTAAAAGAGGAACTTCAAAAGTATAAAACTTTTTTAGAAAAAAATGGCATCCACTATGTGATAACTCGTAATGATGGAGAGAGAGCTGATGAAGCTGTAAATGAGCTTGTATATCACCTTGTTTTATCTATTGTCATCATTGCTATACTACTCGCATTTGTTTTAGGTTGGAGGGAATCTCTAATCGTTACCTTTACTGTTCCTGCCATTTTAGCGATTACACTTTTTGTAGCTTACCTCTCTGGGCAAACTATTAACCGTATCACACTCTTTGCTTTTTTACTCTCGCTTGGTCTACTTGTGGATGCAGCAATCATTGTGATAGAAAATATTCACAGACATTATCACTCAAAAGATTCTGCACATGAAACGCCAACAGAGCTGATGATAAAAGCAACAGATGAGATAGGTGCACCTACAAACATAGCAACCCTAGCCATTATACTCACTATGGTACCTATGGCGTTTGTTGGGCAGATGATGGGTCAGTTTATGAAGCCTATCCCTGCCAATGTTCCTATAGCTCTTATAGCCTCACTATTTGTGGCTTATATATTTACACCCTACTTAGCAGTACGAATGCTCAAACGCCCAGATCATTCAGAAAAAGGAGCAGAATAATGTTTGAAAAGTTTGAAAGTTTTATACACAATGCGATACAAAGTTCACAAAAAAGAAACCTAATTCTAGTAGCAACACTTATCGCTTTTATACTCTCTATTTTGATGATTGCACCAGGTAAAATGGTTTTAGCAAAAATGCTACCAGGAAAGAATAACGACACTTTTAATATCTATGTAACACTTGCAAGTGGAAGCTCTATATTTCAAACTCAAGAAGTGACAGCATGTGTTAGTGATATCTTAACACAAGAAAAAGAGCTCCGTGACTTAGAAGTATTTTTAGGGATGGGGTCTCCACTTGATTTTGCTGGACTTATAAAAGGCAGTCAGTTTAAAAATAGTGAAAATGTAGCAGAAATTGTACTCAACCTCACAAAGAAGCATCATAGAGATGAGCCTTCATACCTTATAGTGCAAAGACTGCGTCCTGTAGTGCAGTCACAATGTCAAAAGCTTTATGAGGGAACAAAAATCTCTTTCGTTGAACCACCAGCAGGACCTCCTACAATGGCAGCAATAGTTGCTGAAATATATGGAGATAATGAAAAAGGTATTCGTAAACTTTCAAGTAAAGTAGCTGATGTTTTTCATAAAACAGATGGTTTAGTTGATATAGACATTATGCAAGACGATATGTTTGACACTTTTAAGATAGTAGTAAATAATACTAAAATTGTTCGTTCAGGTGTAGATATAGAACAACTTAACAACATAATCTACCTCGCGTTTGAGGGTATGCAAATCGCTGTCAAAAACTCTGAACTTTATAATGATCAAGTACCAATATACCTCTCGCTCTCAAAAGAGTCAAAAAGTTTCACAAAAAAAGACCTTGATGCTATTAAGGTAAAACTAAGTGCTCTCAAACTTATGAATAAACAAGGCATAATGATTCCACTTACAGAACTTGTAAGTATAGAAACTGACAAGTCACACCCAATGATACTCTCCAAAGAGCTTCACATGATGAGTAATGTTATGGCAGAGACTGATATGGTATCTCAAGTTTATCCTTTAATGGATGCTAGAAATACTATACTTGACACATTTAAAGATACTTACACAATTGAGAAGATTGGTCTTTTTAACCTACAA
Organism: Sulfurimonas sp.; assembly: GCA_015663215.1. Classification (GTDB taxonomy): domain Bacteria; phylum Campylobacterota; class Campylobacteria; order Campylobacterales; family Sulfurimonadaceae; genus Sulfurimonas. The sequence goes on along the minus strand of DQSP01000062.1, from coordinate 4,559 downwards.
CTGACAGACAAAGCAAATGCAAAAGTTTACAAACTAATTTGGGATGGAGAGATGGAAGTGACTCTCGACACATTTGTTGAACTTGGAGCTGCATTTATCGCGGCATTATTTATGATATATTTACTCATGGTTATCTACTACAAGAGTTATACTATAAGTGGTATTATACTTTTAGGCTCTTTTCTCTCTATCATAGGTGTTATAGTTGGGCACTTTATCATGGATATTTTTACAACACAAACCTTTTTCCTAACAGCCACATCACTTATAGGTTTTATTGCTCTGATTGGGATAAGTTCAAGAAATTCTCTTTTACTCATAGACTTTACAAAAACTCTTATGAGAGATAAAGGCATGAATCAAGCGACTGCTATCGCACATTCAGCTGCTACTCGTGCAAAGCCTATATTTTTAACTGCTGTTGCTATCATGCTTGCATCAACTCTTTTAGCAGGGGATGCTGTATTTGGTGGACTTGGAGTTTCACTTATATTTGGAACGATAGCAGCTGTTGTGGCTTCACTTCTGGTTGTACCTGTACTATTAAATATAACAGACTTAAAAAAAGCATTTGATTTATAAAAAGGAGAATATTAAGCTTCTCCTTTTTACCTCAAATACTACATGCTAAAATTATTTTAATTTACTACTTACATCAACATAATGTTGTTTAGACTCTGTCGAGAGGATTTTAATCTCTTTAGCATTTTTATCCACCTCATTCAAATCAAGCATTTTTATAGTTTGGTCCTCATAAGTTGTGTAGTAAAACTTCAGATTTTGAGAATCTCTTACAGTTGTAAGCATAGTGTAGTCTGAGTAGATTACACCTTTATGAACTGTTCTAGCTATTCCTACTGGTATATCAAAGTTATTTAAGAGATGAAACACTTGATAGACACCTTGTTGTGCATTTTTTTCAGGAATCGCTGTTGCACTAAATGCAACGGCTCTTACAAAACGCGATGGTGGAGTGTAGTCACCAGGCAAGCCAAGCATTCCTGTTCCTTGTCCTAGTGCATCAAACTTTTCACCATTTATAGTAATAGGCTTAGAGTTTACGGCTCTTAAGTTTACATAATTTTTGAGGTTAGTCATGTGCCAATCAAATGTAGGGGAGTTTGTTAAAACACCTACAGGGTTATCACTCACAACTACTTTTCCATCAATTGGCTCAACTACGATGCTCTTTCCATTCTTATCACTGATGAGAAAATGAAAAGGTTGCACAGAAGGTGGAAAACCTGGAGTAAGTACTTTTGAAAAGGCTACTTCACCATTTACTATCGCTTTTTTGACTTCATCTACATTTTTAAACTGTGAGAGAACCCACTGGTTAAAGTCTGAAGTTGACATTGAAATATTTTGATTTTTCTTCGTTGTCTCAGGATAAGATGCATAACCAGGAAGATAGAACATTCCACAAGTTAAACCTTTTTCGTTAACACCATCTAAAATGAGTTTTTCGCTTCCTATAAGAACACCAATACTTGCATATTTAGACTTCCATTTTTTACCATCACCTTTAGGAGTCTTACCAATAAAGCTATAGTTACGAGGCACACTAATAGCACTCGTAGGTAAAAATATACCAAACTCTAAAGTTCTTCCACTTATAGAAGCACCATCTTCTGTCTTTACTTGAAGTCCTGTACATGCTAAAGCACTACTCAGACTTAAACTTAACACTAAACCTACAGTTATTATTTTTTTTAGCATTTTATCTCCTAATTTTTACAAAAACTATCAAATAGTCTTATTTTATTCTCAAAGGCATTTTTTTTGGCTAATTCCCATGGTCTCACACATGTAGAAGTTTTGTCACACCATTTATACCCAGCAGAAGTTATACATCCAGTCGCATCTTTATCGCCACCAAGTCTATCTTTATTCATATCTATCTTGCCATTATAAACCACACCAGCAACTTTAATATCTTTTATATGCATAGGATTTACTTTGAGTGGGTTCTCCTGTAAAATAGTAAAGTTAGCACGTTTACCACGTTTGATAGAACCTATTTCTTCTTCTAAACGCAGTGTTCTTGCTGCATTTATAGTGATGCCTTGGAGTGCCGTATAGGCATCTATTCTTTGGTCTTGAGAGACTAAAGTATGCTCGCTTGTCATTCTGTTTACTGCTGTCCAAGCGAGTGTTAGTGGTTCAAGTGGAGCCATACCAAAGTCGGAGTGAAGTGAAAAAGGGATGTTTCTATCTTTGAGTGACTTCATATGCACCATATTCTCAGCTCTTTTTTTCCCTAGTCCATGCTCTGAGTACTTATCTGCAAGTGCCCAAAGGTAGTAAGGATTTGCTGATGCTTCAATGCCGAGTTCTTGCATCTCATCTGCTTGGGCATCTGTAAAGTAACCCACATGATGGAGTGTCAAACGGTGGTCTTTACGAGGGTGGCGTTTCATCATTTTTCTTGTGAGGTCTATACACATCTGTATGCCTAAATCTCCATTTGCATGAATATCTATGAGGTAATCTTTATCCCAGTAAAAGTTCATTTGCTCTTCAAAGAGCTTCAAAGGAGTCATCCACTGCCCCTTAAATCGCTCTTCATTGTAGCCCTCTTTCATCTGCATAGCGAGTGAATATATGGCACCATCAGCATAGAGTTTTACCTGTTTTGGTAACATCTTAATATTTTGAGTATCATACTTTGAAGCAGTTACCATCCATTTTTCTGCTTCTATATTAGACTTTCCGTGCGCACCATAAAGTTGTGTTCCATTTAAGACATTGTAAACTTCAAAAGATGGGTTTTTATCCATCTCTTGCTTGAGCATTGGGTACTCCATCTCAAAACTAGATGCTGGGAAACCTTGTTCTGCAATGGTAGTGACACCATTTTTACGAACTAAGGTACTCATGTCTATTAGACCCTTTTTATAGCGAGTTGGGTTAAGAAGTTGTGGTGCTATACGAGGCACTAGAGCTAACCAACCACCCTCAAAGAAGTGCCCTCTTTCCCACTCAACTTGTGGGTTGTTTTTATAATCTTCTTCTTTAACATTCATCCGCTTAATAGCTGCATCATTTAAAAACACTTCATGAAAAGAGCGGTGAATAACGGCAACAGGTTTTGTAGGCGAAATTTCATTTAAGATCTCTCTACTCAAGTCCCCATGCCAAAGCTGATGATACCCCCAGATGAAAAGAACACTATCATCTTTGCCATACTTTGCAATACTCTCTGTTAGTCTTTGAATGTAGGCATCATGCCCTTCTACACCCTTTTTAAGACCATCGGGAACATCCCAGTCATGTGGAGCGACTATGTCACCACCAAGTAAAATAGCAGCGATAGAAGGGTGAACATGAGGCTCTATGAAGCCTGGCATCATAGTTTTACCTTCTAAATCTATTCCTATAGTCTTTCCAGCAAAATTATTAAAAGCATCTACTCTTTTTCCAGCGAAAATTATCTTTGCATTACGAGTAATAACAGCTTCAACATACTTAGGATTTTCACCCTCCATAGTTAAAATATCGCCACCATAGTAAAGGGTTTGCTCATTTTGAGAAGCAAAGAGAGAAAGAGTTAGTAAAAGTACTAAACCTGTTCTCTTAAACATTACAATTCACCAAATGGATTTTTGATGATGAAGTTTGCTTGGAGCATAATAGTATCATCGGCACCTATTGAGTCAGGAGCAATAACTGTTTTTTGGTACTCTGCCATAAGTTGTACTGGCATTGGTCCTATTTTTATCATTTTTCCTACACCAAACGCGATAGGAAGAGTAAGAGCATTGTTACTTTTTGCATTCCAGTTATATGTAATATGTGGAGAAGCACGAAGTTGCCAAGCTTGTGGAAGGTGGTAAATAATAAAGTACTGGATATCTGTATGGTTTGCAAGTTGTCTATCTTTTGTTGCTTCATTAGAGTCTCTAGCTACTCCCCACCAGTGTTGCATATGCCCTCCAACTGTCCACTTCTCGTTTCCATAAAGAGCAAGAGCCGTTGGCCCTGCTTGGTACTGATGAGAAGCCACAGTTTTGTGCTGAGATGTTGGGAAGATAAAAGTAGCACCCACACCATAAGACCATCCTTTCATCTTAACAACACCTACCCCAACTGGTAAAATAATATCTCCTAGTTTTGCTTCTCTATTTTTTCCTACTACATGAGGATTTCTAGGATTACTTGCATCTATTACTGCACCCGTTGGAGCATCTATATAAGTAATAACTGGACGAGCAAACGCAGTCATACCGTTGTCAAGTGGTATGGGAAGAACAGGTTGAAAAAGGGTAACATTTACATGATCTCCTCCATCAACTAAATCACTCTTATAGGTTGTATAGTTATTTTGAAACGAAAGGTTCCAAATCTGAGCTAGAGGGTTTGACATCTCTTTTGAGAGTTCCTCCATAGTTTTTTCTTTTGCCATAAGTGATACTTGAACTAATCCAAGTATCACTAAACTTTTTATTATTGTTTTTTTCATTTTTCATTTTTCGCTTTGTTAGTTGTCAAGTTTCACCACGTTGTAGCATTTCAAAAGCAATATTTTGAAACATATCTGGTAAAATCTTAAATATTTT
>DQSP01000295.1 GCA_015663215.1 Sulfurimonas sp. | reverse complement strand
GACAAGATAAACGCACAGATGGCTTCAGGTCTTGCAGGAGCTTTTAAAATAGTAAGTAGAATGAATTCTTACAATAAAGAGTTGATGATTAAAGAGTTAAAACGTGTTGTTTCTACACATAATCTATCCAAAAATACACATGAGATTATAATTAAAATAATAAAATAATATATTATATTACATGTTTTTTTGATACTTAATATAAAGATGTTAATAGTTGTAAGTAAGAGTCACTAACTATAATATACCCTTAACTTTTTAGTTTTGAATGGGAAGGGTATAAAACTTTTCCAGAGGGTACAACTAAAGAAGAGTTTTTGAGATGCACATCTTGGTCATCAAAAAAAATATGCGCTCGAAATGATTTTAAAATCTTACTTTTTTCCAGTCCCCCTAAGAAAAAAGCTTCATCTACATAAACACCCCAATGTCTCAAAGTCTTTATAACTCTTAGGTCTGATGGTGCATTTCTCGCAGTAACTATTGCTATGCGAACAGGGGAAAACTCCATCTTCATAGGAAGCCTCTCTTGGAGTTTTGCTAGTTTCATCAAAAATGCAGCAAATGGTCCTTCATTCATAGGTGTATTTTGGGACTCGTTTTCATTTTTATGAAAAGCTTCTATGCCTTCTTCTTTGTAAACAAGCTCACTACTCTCATCAAAAAGAACGGCATCTCCATCAAATGCTATTCGAACTTGTTCATCATCTATGTCACATTTATAAGATGTGGGAATGTTTAAAACAGCAGAAGCACAAACAGCTTTATCTATCACTTTTTGTGCATCACTCTCATTTGTAGTGAGAAAAAGGTCCACATCAAAGGCTTCGAGATAATCAGCACTCGACTCTCCTGCAGTAAATGCAGAACGGGTGATGTTAAGATTGAGTTCTCGGATGGTGTTGAGGACTTGAACCCCAGTGTCCGGGGAGTTCCTTGACATGATGACTACTTCGACTAGAGGTGGCTCTCCCTTCTTTTGGTATCTGTTGAGGTTTAAAAGAGCTTTTACAAGGGGAAAGCCTATCCCCTCTTGAAGTACAATATCTTCATTTTTAAGCATAAAAGCACGGTAGATTTCTATGGCATTATCAGGATGTTTTTTAAACTCATCTTTAAAAAGTTTATCTGCCTCACTTAAATCAAAAAGAGCAGTAGCTGAGATGCCGATAACGAGAGTTTTATCAAGTGAAAATGCCAAAATATATCCTTATATAATGGATATTATAGTAAAATTTTATTAAAAAGAATAAAGGTTCTTATGGTTTATTTCGTTTATATTCTCAAATGCAGTGATGATACCCTATACACAGGAATTACTACGGATTTAAAACGTAGAGTAGATGAGCATAACAACTCACAAAAAGGGGCGAAGTATACAAAGCTTCGCCGTCCTGTAAAACTTGCATATAGTGAAGAGAGTGAAGATAGAAGTTCTGCTTCTAAACGCGAGTATGCTATAAAACAACTCTCAAGAAAAGAGAAACTGGAGCTTATAAATGCCTAAAATATATGTAGATGGGGATGCTTTTCCGAACCTCTTAAAACCGATATTGCTAAAACAAATCGAGCGTTTAGGCATTGAGACAATTACAGTGGCAAACAAAAAGATTAATCTTGGTAAAAGTAAATATGTAACTTATATGATAGTAGATGCTGGAGCAGATGAAGCCGACCATAAAATAGTCGAGATGTTAGAAGAGGGTGACTTAGTCATCACCGCTGATATTCCTCTAGCAGATAGAGTCATAAGTAAAAATGCTCATGCTATTGATCATCGTGGAGAGCTTTATAGTGTAGATAACATAAAACAGTATTTAGCAATGCGAAACTTGATGGAGAAAATAAGAGAGAGTGGAGAGATAACTAAAGGTCCAAAAGCCTTTAGTCAAAAAGATGCTGAAATGTTTGCAAATCAGCTCAATGCTTTTTTAAATAAGTTTATGCAGAAATATTAAATGGTGAATAATCTTGTTTTGCATCTTGAGTGTTTGAAGATGAAGCCTCTTTATCATACACATCTTGCCCTTCTTGTTTTTGAAGCTCTTCTTTACTCTTTTGCTGTTGTGCTTGCATCTCCATAACTCTAGCACTAGAAGCTACTGCAAAGTCTTGTGGGGAAGGGTCTCCCGCAGCCATCGCTGCGGCAGCAACTATTCGTGCATTTTTTATAGCTTCCTCTGGGGTTGAGCCTGATGGAGTAGAGATGGAGACTTCTCCACCAATGGCATACATTTTACCATCAGGACCTTGCTGGTAAGTGTAAGATGCTGCACCTGTTAAACCACCACCTGCAGCTTGATGGGCTGCTTCATGTGCTTTAACTTCAGAGTCACGTGATGCGAGGTCTTTTACTAAACGTTCTTCATCTTCACTGAGTTCTTCGGGTGAAGCACTTTTTTTAGACTCTTCAGCCTTTTTTTCTTCTTGCTCTTTTTTACGAGCAGTCTCTTTGGTTTTAGCTTGCTCTTTACTTACTGGGTCATCCTCTACAACAAGAATCTGCTTCTCATTGAGTTTGATGGTGTAGTTTGAACCGATGTCATATAAAGTGTTTGAACCTATCTGCATAATGATTATTATAGCACTTCTTTGGTATTATTACAATTATATAAAATATTAGGAAAAATTATGAGCCTTATGAAATTTGAACTACAAGATGAATACATAGAACTTTTTAAACTTATCAAAGTTTTAGACTTAGTAGATAGTGGTGCACAAGCTAAAATGATAGTATCAGATGGCTATGTAACGAGAAATGGTGAAGTAGAGATGCGCAAACGTGCAAAAATAGTTGCAGGAGATAACTTGGTTATCGGTGGGGATGTGACAATCGATGTAGTGGCCAAGAAAGAGTAATGCAAGTCATAAAAGTTATAGCAAAATTTGCTGGAGAAGAGGCTACTGTAGAGTTAGATAAGGCGGTGCAAAAAGTTTTAGCCAATGGTTCTGACTCACTCAAACTTATAACAGAGTTTTTTGCTCTACTAGACGAACCAAAATCAGATGAAGACAAACTCTTAGAAGAGTACACAGTAGGTGAGCGAAAGATAAGTATAGTCCGTACAGAACAAGAGCTAGACTTAGCCATAACATCTTTGAGAAAAACTAAGCTCATAGGTTTTGACATAGAACAAAAGCCCATTTTTGAAAAGGGTAAAAAAGCAAATAAAATAGCACTT
>DQSP01000207.1 GCA_015663215.1 Sulfurimonas sp. | reverse complement strand
TTTAAAAACTTGAGCGGAACTCTAAATCTTAGCTCACTTGATGAGCTCTCATTGGGTTTAAATGGTAAATTTGGCTACAAGAGCATAAATCAAGAGATAACACTTAATAGTTTTACAATAGGGAGTAAAGGAATAGCAGGAACAATTAAGTGGAATGACACTGTCAATATATTTCATAATTTAGACTTAGAAAGCGTTGAAATTACTTTTGCGGGGGATGATACCTCTGGAACTTTAGGTGTAAGATACAATGACCCATCTTTTTTAAGTACAGGTTCACCACTAAATCTTGGGCTTAGTGCAACCATAAACAAAGATGGAATCGATAAGTTTTCAGTAGATGGAAGTTTGGCAACAATTACAGTACCAAATTTCGCAAAATTTGAATTTACAGGACTGGCAGTAGCCCCATCTTTAGATAACTTTTGGATAAGCTTAGATGGTAATGTTAAACCTATACACACTGTATTTAATTCTACTGTTGGACTAGAGTTTGAAAAGCTTAAAATTTCAAGTACGGGAATTGAGCTAGGTAGTATGGCGGCGAGTGCCGATATATCTGGGGCTTCGGCTGATTTGGGTGCCTTGACGCTTAGTATTACAAGCCTTGGACTGGGATATGATGGCGATAAAAGCCTATTTTATATCTCTGCTGCTGGTGGTATTTCTTTAAGCATCATAGGTGAGGCAAATGCAGGCATAACTCTCTATAGTGACAAAACAGTAAGAGTAGACGAGATTGCTATAAAAATAGAACAGAGTGGTTTAGTAGCTGAGGGAAGTATTGCTTGGTATGATGGTGATGAAACATACGGAGATGGTTTTAAAGCAACACTTGGTTTAGGGATTGCTCAGATATTTACAGCTGATGGTATGTTTAGAATAGGACACACTGATACTACGTTTTACTGGATGGCAAATGCCAATGGGGGTATTGGTGGTGGTGTTCCTTTTGGAGCATTGACTATATACGAAGTTGGTGGTGGTATAGCTTATAATATGATTTATAAAGAAGACAAAGAAGATTTTATTCCACAACGTGGCACAACTTCTTTGATGCTTAGTACTACTCTTGGTACTAGTGGAGATAGCGGATACCTTTGGAATGGTAATATAGAAATCATAGCTGCTATTTCTGAAGGAACAGTGCAACAGATAAATATAAATGGTGATAGTTGGTTGCTTGCTAGTAAAGGTAGTGAACCAAATGACACAAAAGTTTCAGCAAATATGACATATGCAAAATCTCCATCAATGTTACATGTATGGGTAAATGCAGATATAAAGTATATGGGCATAACAGTAAAAGGTTCTATGGATGCTATCTTCTCAGCTGCTGAAAAACATGTGTTCATAGGAACTGATGATGAGTATGCTTATGCGTTCAATGTGGACAAAGATTTGGGACATGTTTCAGTTGGTATCTTTGGCATAGAGGGAAGAGGCTTTTTTATGGTCGATACTAGTGCCATTGCTTTTGGACAGAGTTTGTATATATATAAGCATTGGAGTAAAGACTGGTGGGGACCAGATCCATCTTTGACATTTGAGCTTACTGCTGGAGCAAAAGCTCTAATTATATATAATCCATTTCAGATGAATATGGATATATTTGCAGATATTGGTCTAAGAGGTTGTTATGGAGGTTGTATTAATGTTGGTGCAGATGTTCTTGTCAAAGTAGCATTTCCAAGCCCAGAATATATATGGGGTAGAGCAGGAGTTCGTATATTTGGTAAGAGTATGTCATTTAGTGGTTATATACAAGGTTCAGGAGAACTTCAAGAGGAAAGTGATACACCTGATTTGGAGATATTTGATAGACTTGAAGTGCCAAAAGTAGAAGATGGGTTTCATGCAAGCCGGATACCTCTTATGAAAGTATATAGTAAGTTTCAACGTTCACAAGAAGCAATATCTATAAGAATAAATAATGTTAAACTTTTAGAGATTCCCGGAGAAGCAGAAGTTGAGCTAAACGAATACTTCTTAGAGGGTGACTGGAAAAGTTCTTCTTTTATGCCAAAGTTGATGTTAAAGAAAAATCAAGCATATAAATTTGTTGGCGATATGATAGCTTCTTATGAGGCTGATGGTGAAACTGAAGTTAAAGAGTTTAGGTTTGAAGAGACTTTTAGAACAACATCTTCAGACAGAATATCTTTTTCAGATATAGTAAAAACCGTAACTCCACTCAATGGAGACAAAGATGTACATGAAGATAAAGGTGTAGAGGTAACTTACAATAGTAGAGCATTGCGTATGTTAGGTGGGGCAAGTACTGATGAGGTTCAAGATTATGAAACCAGACTATATGACGCTGATGATAATTTGATAGCAGGTTCTTTTACAGCTCCAAATGCGAATTTGGTTTCAAAGTTTAAATCAAATAAAGATTTGAGGATTTATCGTTATTGTAAAAATGAAGCAGGAGATATACGAGAGACTTTCATACTTAATGGAACATTTTTAAATCCTTTTAATGACTATAGCGAAGATGATGGAAATGAGAATGAACCTACACAAGAGAGATTAGCAGAGTATGGAAGACAGCAAAACCATCGTCCGATGGATATAAATAACGCAAACCTCAACCCTGTAGTAGCTCAAGGAGTAACTATAGAAAATATATTGCTTGCAGCACAACAGAGTGCTTCTGGAGGTGGTAGTGTATCCGCAGTAGGTGGCAATATGACTACAAGAGATTTGGAAATCGCAAGAGTTATACCTCTTGATTTAAAGATAGGAAATATAACATTTAGAAAACCAGCAGAAGCTTTGGGTGAAGAGATAATGTCTACGTTCTCAAGAGGAAAGAGTTATACTTATTATAGAGCTAGTAAGTATAAAATCAAAGTTATACATAC
>DQSP01000288.1 GCA_015663215.1 Sulfurimonas sp. | reverse complement strand
CGTTTTAAAAACCTAAACATCCATAACATCCACACACGAACAGATGATGGACAAAATGGCTGGATATCGTATGCTCCTTATGACCGCATACTCTTTTCGGCTACTGCTAAAGAGATACCACAAAAACTCTTTGAACAGTTGTCTGATGGTGGCATACTTGTAGCCCCCATGCAAAAAGATGGCAAACAAGTTATCACTCGTTTTATAAAAAATGGCGAAAACATAGAAGAAGAAGAGTTAGAAGATTGTGATTTTGTACCTGTTTTAGATGGCATACAAAAATGAAAGAATAGTTGTGTATAAATTATTTATCATATTGCTATGTGTGAGTTCACTTTTTGGTGCAACTGCATTTGAAGAAGCATATAGGATTTATAAGGCTGATGATTTTAAGAAGTCATTAAAAATATTTACAAGATTGGTAAATGAAAAAAAAGATTATGATGCTGCTTACATACTAGCTTATATGTACGAGAATGGTGAGGGGTGTGAGGTTGATATTGAAAAATCTCAAAAATATTACAAACTCTCTTCTCATGGATACTATTGGCAGACAAAACCAGATCCAAGTCGTGATATTAAAAAAGAGTATAACAGACTCTATAGCTCTTTAGATAAAGCAGATGATAAAGAGACTAAAGAGACCATAAAACAGTACACGAACTCTCTTTATAATATAAAGGCACATGGCACGAATTACTTTTTACCCATGAGTTATCGCTATGATGGAAGTTATCCACAAACGAATGGACATGATGCACTCGCTACTGAGACGGAATTTCAAGTAAGTATTCGTTATGATTATGCTGCAAATTTACTTAGTCTAAACGAGGTGTATTCCATAGGATATACACAACTCTCATTTTGGCAACTTTATGTAGATTCTGCTTATTTTAGAGAAACAAACTATAATCCTGAAGCTTTTGTAACACTGCCCATTAAAACTGATTCATTAAAAGCTATTAGAATAGCTTTTGCACATCAATCAAATGGTCGGGGAGGTGTAGAGGAGCGTTCATGGAACTTTGTAAGTGTGAGTTCTTATTTTCAAACTGCTTTCTTTTTCACACATATTAAGCTTTGGCATAATGTTTTTTCACTTGAGTATAATCATGATTTGATGGATTATTTAGGATATGGTGAAATAGAGCTTATTCTTCCGTATAAAAAGCACATCTTAAAACTAAAATCACGTAATACATTTAGTGATAAACGAGCAACAGAGATTAACTACTCTTATCCTCTTTTTGGCTCCAAAGATCTATTTTTATATGTCAAAGCCTTTAGTGGGTATGGGGAATCTCTTATAGACTATGATAACGAAGTGCATAAACTAGGTTTTGGTTTTAGTATTTCTCGTTAATATAAGGGTTTTTAGAGGTATCCATAAGTAAATAAAAGTTTTTTATTGTAAAATACATCTAAAATAGAGGGGTTTGTATGGAAGAAGTATATGGCATAGAATATTCTAAACCTGAAGTTGTTTTACTCCAAGATACAGGTATAGGTGTCGCAGAATCTGCGGCTCGAACTTGTTACGATTCTTTTACTAACAGTGAAAATGATGTTATAAAAGAGATAGAGTTTGAGATGCCAGATAGTAGTATGTGCGATGATATCAATGCCATCGAAGATTCTGCTCTTTTGGATGACCTTGCATGGACATACTTTCATCACTCTATCTTAGAGCATGCTAACCTCTCTTTTCTTATTCGTGGAACTTCTCGTGGGGTACTCCAAGAACATGCACGCCATCGTCTTCAAGCTATTTCAGTCCGAAGTACGCGTTACACTATGAGTTCTCTTATCAATGCCTTTATTGCTTCAAAACAAGGTGGAGGTAAAGAGTTCTTTACTAACATCGTTCTAGGATTTGATATGTTTGTAACAGCTAATGAAGCTTATAATCGTATTGAAATCGGTGGTATGTATGATAAACTTGAGTATCAGTTTAATGTAGTTGAAGATTTTTATGCCATAAGTGTTGCAAAGAGTTCACTTGGCTTTTTAGAGGAGTTTAAAAAGAACTCTGAAGCACTTTATGAAGCACTCCAAGCAGGAAAGAAAAAACGTAATGTTGGGGATGCTTTTAAACATATCATAAGTGATAATGTAAAAGTAGATATGGTTGTGACATTTAACCTAAGAAGTTTGAAAAATTACTTTACCCTTCGCGATAGTGGTGCTGCATTTTTTCAGATTCGTTGGTTAGCTCAAGAAATGATGAAAGTAACCCCTCAAAAATATTTAGATTTAATAATTAAAAAAAAGTAGGAAAATAAATGTATAAAATAGCGATAATATCAGCACTGTTTTTAAATGCCTGTGCAAGTTTTACTATAAATGGCACCATATGTGATAGTGTCGGCATAGGAAGTGATAATAATATGCAAAACATTCCACAAGAGTGTCAAGATTATGATGAGAAAAAAGCAGATAAAGCATTTCATAAAGTAGTCCAAGATAAAAAAATATCTGATAAAGATATAAAATTTGATAAAAACGAGAATGAATAATGGCAAATAGATCTAGTATATGTGAACTCTGTGGAAGTGAAGATGGTGTTGTTTTAGTAGAATTACCTATGAGTGATGCAAGTGAAGAGCAGAGTGTTTATCTGTGTGCAAACTGTAATACTCAGATAGATTCGAATGATTTAGATGAGACACATTTTAACTGTTTAAACGACTCAATGTGGAGTGAAGTACCTGCTGTTAAAATTATGTCTTATATCTTGTGGACTAGACTAGGTCGTCAAGATATGGTAGAGATGATGTACTTAGAAGAAGATGAACTGCAAGTAGCGAAACAGATAGTTGAAGCAGAAGAAAACAAGTTAGTCTATAAAGATGCTAACGGTGTTGAGCTTAAAGCTGGCGACTCAATAGTTATTCTTAAAGACCTTGATGTAAAAGGGGCTGGTTTTACTGCTAAACGCGGTACAACTGTTACTCGTATAGGTTTAGCACCAGGTGATGCTGGACATGTAGAAGGGCGTGTTAATGGCACAAAGATTTTCATTAAAACAGAGTTTATTAAAAAAGCATAATGAAAGAAGATGAACGCTTTTACAAAATAGACAAAGATTTTCGCAATCCTTTTGCACGTGACCGTGATAGGATTATTCACTCTGGTTCGTTTCGTAAACTCGAGTATAAAACACAGGTCTTTTTAAATCACGAGGGCGATTTTTTTCGTACACGTTTGACACACTCCATTGAAGTTTCACAAATTGCTCGTTCAATTACTACTACCTTAGGGCTTAATGAGTCTTTGGCTGAGGCTATAGCACTTGCTCATGATTTAGGTCATACTCCTTTTGGTCATGTGGGCGGTGATACCTTAGATGAGTGTTTAAAAGCAGATGGTTTTTCTAATGGATTTGAGCATAATTTTCAGAGTTTTCGAGTGGTATCGCGTTTAGAAAAACGTTACAAAGATTTTGATGGTTTGAACCTTACTTTTGCAACATTAGAAGGCATACTGAAACACTCGTATCCATATCACAAGTTATTTTTACCAGCTTCTGTACATGAGCAATTTAACTTAGATAAGCACCCATCTTACGAGGCGATGATAGTCGATCGTGCTGATGAGATCGCTTATACAAGCCACGATATAGATGATGGTGTCAACTCTGGTCTTATTAGCTTTGATGATTTAAGAGAGAGTGAACTTGTTTGTGAGATTTTAGAAAAAGTGGCGGCAGAGGGTGTTGGTGAAGAAAATGATGAGATGTTTCGTTATAGATTTAGTTCTCACCTTATAAACCATCTTGTATATGCGCTTCTTGAGTACTCCGAGCCGCGTTTAAAAGAGGGTAGAGATGAAGTCCCAATAGGGATGAATAAAGAGCTAGAAACTAAACTCAAAAAACTCAAAAAACTAATGTTTACAAAAATGTACCAGCATAAAAGCATAGTGAGAAAAATGTATGCAGGAAAACAGGCGATAAAAGGTCTTTATAAAGGTCTCATGGAAGATGAAAAAATGCTTCCTAAATTTTACTACGAGCAGTTACAAACGCGAAACAAACATAGAGTAATAGCTGACTATATTGCAAGTATGAGTGATAGGTATGCACTTAATTTTTACAATGAAATGTATGGAAAAATTTGATAAATGAAATTATTTTTATATATTTATTTGATTTTTACTTTATCTAGTGCCAATCACCTTGATACAAATACAAGTGATGATAGCAATACAACAGTAGAGATTATAAGCCCTGAAGTACAAGAGATAAAGAGTGAAAACATAAACCAAACACAAGAAAAATCTAAAGATATAACACATACGAAAGAAGATGTAATAGTTGTAGAAGATGAGTCAGGTTTAAGTGATGATGCTATTCGTGAAAAAGCAAAAGCAACTGATAAAGAAAAAATAGAAAAAGTTTCAGTTTCAGAAGTTGTTGAAGCACTTGATAATACAGGTCAAGTAGATATATCTAAGATTCAAAACAAGTGGGAAGAGCTATCTCCTACTCCCGTGAAATATGACTGGGTTAAAACAAAGTCTGGTGAGTGGTTTAAGGGTGAGATTAAGGCTATGTACAACGATGAAATGGAATTTGATAGTGATGAGATAGGACTCTATACTTTTGACTTTGGGGATGTGGTAGAGATACGAAGTTATAATATCATCAGTCTTAACATTGAAAACCTTGCTACTTTTCCAGGTGTTTTACGTTTGAAGGGTGATGATGTATCTATTATTCAAGGGGAACATAGATATGAGTTTAAACGCCAAGATGTTGTTTCATTCGCTCCAGATGGCACAAAAGAGAGACATTTTTGGTCGGGTAAAGGTACTTTTAGTTTTGATACAAGAAGTGGTAATACTGATCAGTACGATTACACAGGGCAGTTAAAAATTCAAAGAAGAACAGCAAATTCTCATTTAAGATTTGACTATTTAGGGAGAATAACAGAAAAAAATCAAGAAGAGACAGCAAACAATCATCGTCTCAATCAAAAATATGATAGGTATTTAACAAGGGATATGTTCTGGACATCAATTTTACCGAGTTTTATTCAGATACATATAAAAATATTCAACTACAAGTTACAGGTGGAGTTGGTATTGGTTATACATTGATTGATAACACACAAACTACATGGAGCATCTCAAGTGGTCCTGCCATTCTTTATACTCATTATGTAACAGTTGCCCTAGAGAGTGAACTCAAAGGGTATGCTCCGGCGATGGAGTTTAGTACAAGGTATGAGCATGAACTGAGTGATATAACAGATATAACTTATGACTATAAACTTACATATACTACAAGAATTGCAGGTAGGTATAAACACCATATGCTTTTGACACTTGAAAATGAACTAACATCTTGGTTGGATCTTGATATCACAGCTATATGGGACTATATTTTAGAACCTGAAAAAAATAAAGATGGGCTAGTACCTGATCAAAATGATTTTCAAGTCGTTTTAGGACTAGGAGTAGAGTTCTGAAAAGCTGGATTTATACAGTGTTTTGTGGATTATTTTGTTGGGGTTTATCTTAGAAATTAAAATTGCAGTAAACGCAGTCCCTAGGGACTAGCGTGTTACAGACGTGATTCGTAACGTCTCATCATATAAAGACGCTTAAGCATTTTCTTACGAGAAGCTATTTTGAATTTCTTACGTTTTTCAGTCTCTGTTTCGTGGAAACGACGAGCACGAGCTTCAGTAACTATTAAGTTACGGTCAGTTTGTTTTTTGAAACGACGGTAAGATGCATCAAAATTATCATCATGGCGTAGTACTATACCTGGCATATCACATCACCTACTTTCTCTTTTAAATTTGACTGAAAGTATAGCGTAATAATTCTCTTTTTTATTTTTTGTTACAATCTTTGTCATCTCCAAAGAAACATTTTCTATTTTTGATGATTTTATAGATAAAAAACCCAAGCATTATAGAGGCTAATAATACACTCATAAAAGCCTGAAATAGAGCATCATGAAGGTAAAAATTATAACTTAGTACATAAATAATAAGAGCAACTATAAGACACATCTATCTGGAACACCTTATAAATTATGAAAGTTTTTACATCTAACTTCTTTTAAAGTTAAAGTATATAACAATACAGTTATGTGAATTATATCACAAAAGGATGAAAGATGAAAACACTATTTTTAGCAATGATTTTAGGGGCAAGTTCGCTTATGGCTGTAGATGGAGCAACTATATATAAGGCAAAGTGTCAGATGTGTCATACACCAAAGGGTATGATGGACAAAGAGCAGATGCAGACAATGCGAGCTAAAATGCAAAATGCTAGTAAAGAAGAGAAGATGGCTATGCGTGAGAAGATGGCACAGAAAATGAAGAAAAGTGGAATGAGAGCACCCCCTATGCCTAAGGTTGCAGCTAGACTAAAAAGTCAGCTAAATACACGTGCTGAGTTTATTGCATTTGTAGAAGATTATATCCAGCATCCATCAAAGGACAAGGGTTTTTGTATGCCAATGGCTTATAAAAAGTTTGGGACTATGCCTCCGATAGGCAAGGGCATGAGTAAAGAAGATAGAGCCAGTGTCAGCGCATGGATGTATGATACATATAAAAAAGGTGCTATGTGTGAGATGAAAGAGAAGTCAAAAGAGATGAAGTGTGGGGCTGGAAAATGTGGAACAAGTAAACCTAAAAGTTCACAAAAATGTGGTAGTGTAAAGATAGAGACCCACTAAAAATGTTTGAATACCTCACGGAGTTTCTGTATGCCCTCATAGAACTAAGCAATGCTATGGCTCCATACATCTTGTTTGGACTCATCTTTGCAGGTTTTTTGCATGAGGTAGTCCCTGATACTATTGTTAAAAATCATCTAGGAAAAGACTCTGTATGGTCGGTTATAAAAGCGACTATTTTTGGTATACCTCTTCCGGTTTGTTCATGTGGTGTTATCCCTCTTGCAACGAGTATAAAAAAGAGTGGAGCTAGTAGTGGTTCGACTCTCTCTTTTCTCATCTCTACTCCTATAACTGGAGTAGATAGTATCTTAGCAACATATGGAATGTTCGGTTGGGCTTTTACAATCTACCGTGTAATCACTTCTATGATTATCTCAATCATAGCAGGAATACTTGCCAACTTTTATGGTCAACAAGATGAAGAGCTAGTAAAAGAGCTTAAGCCTGCGTTTAGTATGGCCAAACCAAGTGCCACACCATGCAACACTATGAACTTCTCAGCTGTGCAATCCCCAAAAGCAGAAGAAGAAACACCAAGTTGTTGTTCTAATGTGTCAACACAAAAAAAGAGTTTTACTAAGCTAATGAAAGATGCACTCACTTATGCGTTTGGAACACTTTTAAGTGACATAGCTGTCAAGTTTCACCACGTTGTACCATCCCAAAAACCATATCTTGAAACTCACTTGGTAAAATCTTAAATATTTCAGGCTTCG
>DQSP01000174.1 GCA_015663215.1 Sulfurimonas sp. | reverse complement strand
TCACCTGCTTTAAGAAGTGCTGCATAAACGGCACCATTTGCTTGGCTTCCAGAGTGTGGCTGAACATTTGCATAGTTACATCCAAAAAGCTCACAAGCTCTGTCTATTGCTAATTGCTCAACACCATCTGCATATTCACAACCACCATAGTAGCGTTTACCAGGATAACCCTCAGCATACTTATTTGTAAAGACTGAACCCATTGCTTCCATAACGGCTGGAAGTGTGAAGTTCTCAGATGCAATCATCTCTAAGTGGTCTGTTTGACGCTCTAACTCTTTTTCGCATAAATCGAATATTTCGCTATCGTATTCTTTTAAAAAACTCATGGTATAAAATTCCTTGTTATAATTAAAGTGATTGTACTAAAAAAGAACTAATAAAAGGCTTATTTATTAAGATATTTATCAATTGAATTATTAATCAGTGCTAGCTCTTTAGTATATTGTGTAATGAGTTCTGATAGATAATCATACTTCTTCAAAGAGAGCTTTTTCAACATGTCTGTCACAATTAGATGTAGCTTTTCTGCTCCAATTGAGCCAGTTAGACCTTTAATATCAATACATAAAATTCTAAGTTGTTCATATCTAAAGTCTTGAAGTAGTTTGTTAAAGACTTTATTTGTATCGCCATAAGCATCCCTAAATTCAGAAAGTATCTCTTTATAAAACACTTCACTTGAACTTGATTTGGATATACCAAGTGTAATATTTAGTCCATCAAGTTCAATTATTTCTGTCTGTTGTACTGGAGCTTTTTTTATCTCTTTAGCTTGTGTATTTTGAATAAATATAGAAAAGACTGTATATAGTTTCTCTTTTTCCAGAGGTTTAGCCATATATCCATTCATTCCAGATGCAAACATTTTTGCTATTTCATCACTTGATGTTAAAGCACTTAATGCAATGATAGGCATACCATCATACTCTTTGTGCTCTCTTATCTTTATTGATGCTGTATAACCATCCATAACAGGCATGTTAATATCCATAAAGATCATATCAAATGTTGAATCATCTAAAAGTATTTTTAGAGCTTCTTTACCATGTTTAGCTACTGTGATATTCATATGTGATTTGTTAAGTATACCAACAAATACTTTTTGGTTAATAATATTATCTTCAACTAAAAGAATCTTTTTATCTTGAAACTTAGAAAAATCTCCGAGAGAAATATTTCTTGTATTTTGAAATGAGTTTCTATGGACAAGAGCAGTTCCTGTATTTATAACACCATTACTTGTTATTTTAGAAGTATCATGTACATTGTAAAAAAGTTGATTCAGTACATCAGAAGTTTGCCAAATAGTTAGAGGTTTAGAAATTTTGATATCTGCTATTGCTGTATTTGGAAACTCTTTTTCAATTTCAAAGAGATTAGATGTAGCAATGATTTTGCTATTTATATTCTCTAGTTCAGCTACTATTTTATGTGTAAAAAGCTTTTCATCAAGAAATATAATGTCATATATGTCAAAGTATTTAAAGTATGAAGTGTATTCACGCTTACTTATGATTTTTACATTGTGATTTAGATCTTTTAAAATACTTGCAATATTTTCTGCACTAGTCGAAGAGGAGTCAATAAGTAAAATATTTTTTTGTTTTATCTGTTTAGGGACAGTGTATTTATTTTGAATTGGTTCAGGTTTTTCTATAGTGTATGGAATAGTGAAAACAAATTCAAGATACTCATTAGTATCATTTCTAGCAATCAAATCTCCCTTCATAAGTTTAGAGAGTTCTTTTGCTATAAACAGACCAAGACTATCGTACTCTTCTGTATCATCATTATAGTTAGCTTGAAAAATATTGAGTCCATCTTCTACATTTATTCTTAAATCACTACTAACAGTAAATGAGAGTTGATCATCTTTTGAAAAGAGGCTGGTTTGTTTGATGCTCAATGTAAGTTTTGTAGATGAGTTTTCTACACAATACAAAAGAGTGTTTACTAGTACTTTACTCAAGTTTAATGTGTCAGAGTTTATCTCTTGAACGATACTTTTTTGGACATCGTATATTAGCTCAAATTCCTTTCCTCTAATGTTTGCTTTAAGTGTTCCGGAAACGTCATTTAAAAGATTTGAAAGTTTTAGTTTTTGATGGTCAATAACGACTTTGTTAGATTTGATTCGTAAGAAGTCAATGAGGTTTGTTGTTATAGCGAGAAGTTGGTTTTCTGATTTTGCAACATTTGAAGTACTTATGTTTTCTTTTGTAATGTCATAGATGTCTTCACCCATTTTTGAGATGATAGCATCTTGCTTTTTATTTTTCTTTTGAGCAAGTTCTTCTTCTTCTTTTTGCTTCTTTTTAAACTTTTCAATTTTATCTGAAGATAAGAAAAGTGCAAAAAAGCTAATCATTCCAAGACCAAAAAGTGCCATCCAGAGTGTAAAATCCTCTCCATCTGTGGCAATAGAATCAAGAAAATCTAAAGAAATTATAGACTCTGCAAAAAGATTAACTTGTGAAATTATAAGAACATAAAGTAAAATTTTCTTCATTATGCAAAGCCTTTTTGTTAAAAGTAATTA
>DQSP01000247.1 GCA_015663215.1 Sulfurimonas sp. | reverse complement strand
GAGCTACGGTTTTTACACTATGCACCATTTCTTACCATCTCGGCAAAGACAGGCTTGCGTGTAGAGAAAATACTAGACCAGATAGTAGCCATCTACAAACGCTACCAAACACGCATCTCCACCTCAGACTTAAATGACACACTACGCATGGCTATACGCCGTCACCACGTACCCTCACACAATGGAGCAGTGGTCAACATAAAGTTTGCTACACAGTACGAAACTAAACCACCAAAGATAGCCCTCATTACCAACAGACCTGAGTACTTGCACTTCTCATACATCCGTTACTTGGCAAACTTCTTTAGAGACAAGTTTGACTTTGAAGGTGTGCCTTTAGACATCGTGGCTAGAAAACGTGGACAGAGACATGACGAAGAACAAGATTATATTTAGACATACTCCTTCTTATCCTCCTCCACCCTCTTCAACACCTCATCTACAGACTCTTGAAGTTCAGAACCCATCTTTTTTATCTCATGTGGGAATTCATCTTGCATTAGGGTCATTAGAGCGTACCAAATTGGTTTAAATTGTTCTTTTAAGTCTTGAAAATCAAAACAAAAATGTGTTCTATGATATTGTTCATACGCCATCAAAAGAGTAAGATAACTAGATACCATCTTTTCATAATTTTTATGTTCTGTGTAAGAAAAAACTTCCATCATGGATTTATAACTACTTTCAAATTCTTCATCTAGTACATGACAAATAGCACGTACCCATAGATTAGACATAAAATTATTCATATCACCTATACGTTCGGGGCGATACATTTCTTGCATGGCTGTACCATATTTCGCTATATGTTGATAATAACTACTCTCTTTATTTCCATACTTAGATGTCTCTTCATTAAATATATTTTCTAATTTTGTTTTTAATTTAGCATCAACACCTGCGTAGATGAGAGCATTACTCATACAATAGATATACTCATCACTTAGATCTCCATCATCTATTTTCTTTATCAAATTTTCAGCCCTCTCATTCAACTCCACTTTGGTACACCAAGACTGCAAAAACTTCACAAGCCACTCAACCCTCTGTCTATCTTTCTTTCGACCAAACCTCATTAAGTACCAAATATTAAAGAACCGTTCTTTAATCTTATATATTTTATTCTTCCCTGCAACCTCTGACTCCACTATGTCATACTTTTCAAGCTTTCCTAACTGTGCAGAGATTATCTTCGTACTGAGTCTTGTCTTCTTAGCTATATCCGCCGTATACATACCATCCCAGTTTATGGCTATGGTATGGACTATCTCTTGGAGTTGTGATGGGAGTTCATCTATGCGGTGTTTGTAGAGTGGTGTGGCTTCATCTAGTACCTTTAGTAGGTCATCAAAAGCATTACCTTCTTCATCTAAAAAGATGTCAAAGAGCATCACAAGTGTACGTGGTACACCACCTGTAAGCTGTCGTAAGGTTTCTATACGTGCAGAGTTATTTTTGATGATCGCTTCCATCTTCTCTTTTTGTTCACCTTTTCCTATGCTACGTAAAAACTCTATGCTCTCTGCTTTTGTAAACCCTTTTAGTTTGATGATTTTGAAAAACTCATAAAATGGCTTACCATAGTCATAGTGTTGTTCTAGCATCTTAGTAGAACCACCTACTATACGAAATGAGCTAGAACTAAGCAATATCTCTCTTAACCGTCTTTGCTCTTTTTCGTTTAACTTTCCTATAAGTTCATCTATATTGTCTATGAGGAGTAGGAGTTTCTTTTTCTTCTTTTTAAGTGCAGATTCTAAGTAGCTAAAAGCTTTTAGTTCATAGTCATCATCTTCAAAATGCTCTTCCATATCATCTAGCACATGAGGAAATACATCTTCATGGATACTCTGTAAATAGTCTGCCACTTCTTCCCAAAGACGGGAGAGTGAACGTATCTGGTATTGCTCTTCTGCAAACTTTACAGGCAGTAAGAAGTTAGATAACTTTTTATCATTTTCTATTTCTATCTGCAGTTTTCGAAGTAGAGTAGTTTTCCCCTGACCTCTTTGTCCTATAATAATGTAGTGCTGATTGGCTACTTTATAGTCTGAACTCTTTATGTCCTCAAAAATATCGTCAAATATCTCAGTACGTACTACAAAGCGTTCCAAGAACTCAACTTGGGGCATCTCATCTGGCGTGTATTTGTACCGTGAGTAATTAATTGGCAACATTTTTGTACCACCATTGTTTGAGTAATGGAGAGTTAAATCTATACTCTTTCACATCATCGTTGTTATTGATGTAGCCATCATATTCTAAAGAGTGTATGATTTCCTTAGCGTAGTCTTCATCTAACTTATGTTTACTTGCTATATTTTGTATCTGGAGAGAAGAGAGTGTATCTTCTTCTGAAATTATATTGAGTATTTCTTTTGCGTAAAGGTAGCCTTTCTTTTTAAAACCATCTTTTAGTTTAGACCTCCAATTTGCAAATAAGTTTTGATGGCTGATTGCCATAGCCATAGCTTCTTTTATCATCTTACTTTCAATGGTTTTAGTGCCTTGTTCTCGGCTTAGTGTTTTAAGTTCTTGTATGAGTAACTGTATATAAAAAGGTATAAACCATTCTATCTCTTTTAAAAGTTCTTTGATTACGTCACCACTTATATCTATAGACACACTTTTAGCCAACAGTTTCGTAAAAGCCACAGCATCCTTATGTGTAAGTGGCTTAACCTTAATACTATTTAAGTCATTTATGAGTTTTGTTGCACCCGTCTTAGAGACTACAGACTCTAACCCTATAGAACCTGCATATATAAAGGTAACTTGTTTTGATAGCGTAGTGTTTTGTCTTAATGCTCTATGTGTACGCAAAAAACTTTCTGCAGACTTTTCATCTTCATACTTGATGATATTTTCTACTGTTTGGGCAAACTCATCTATCATAATGATGAGTTTTATCTCATTATCAAGCCCTTTTATGAGTTTTTCAAAAGCAGTTGCGTAATCAACTGTTGTGTCATCTCCAAAGGTAACGCCTTTGGTACTTATATTTTTTATATTTATCTCTTCTAGTATATGTTCAAATTTTTGAGTATATTTTTTTACCCTACCTATAAACTCTTCTTCCATAAGTGCATTAAATAGTTTATGCCAAAACTCATTTTCACTATCTGCTGATTCTGTATCTATATAGACAATGATATACCCTTCTTTAGGATTATCTTGCATATGACGCATGATAGAAGTCTTACCTACTCTACGTGGAGCTACCAAAAGGACATGACTTCCATTTAATACCGCGTCCCATATGGATGCCAGTTCATGTAGCCTATTCCAAAAGTCATCACCTCTTACTACTTGACCTACACAATTTTTCATAATTTTCCTTTGACACCAAATTTGTTGTCATTATATCAGACAACAGTTTTGTTGTCAAGTAAATAAACTATATTTATCCTCTTCTAATTACTATCTACTAATTCTCCTGCTATAATTATATAAATTATTTTAGGAATTATCATGAGAGTACTTACAGGAATCCAAGCGTCAGGAAAGCTACATATTGGGAACTATTTTGGAGCTATGAAGCCTATGATAGAGCTTCAAGAGGAAAATGAACTTTTTACTT
>DQSP01000244.1 GCA_015663215.1 Sulfurimonas sp. | reverse complement strand
TGTGCCACATCCAGCAAGGCTTTAAAAGCATTCACATTGGTTTGTATCATGATAGCTTGGTCAAGTACCGTTGTATCAGAAATCGCTGCTTCATGAAAGATGTAATCATAACCTTCGCTTTTAAGCCTTTCAATAAGCATTTTATCATTGATATCCCCTTGTCGCACTTCACCCCTAAATCCAAGAAGATTTTTAAAGTGTCCAAAGCTTTTAAGGTTACCATTACTAAAAGTCTCTTCACTGCGAAAGATATCTAGCACTGTCACTTTCGCATGAGGATGGTTGTTTTGAAAGTAAAAGGCAAGATTACTCCCGATAAAACCTGCCCCACCTGTGATAAGTATCTTTTTGTCTGTTAAATCATCATCTATATATCTCATAGTACTATTTTATCAAAAATTTGATTATGGGCATCTACGAACAAAACTATCCAAATCTCTGTTCTTTAAAATGGCAGTAAACCCCCATAGTTTTGCTTTGGGACAAACATCTCTTAAGAACTCTTCTTCATCCATTAAGTCTGTGTATTCTGTAGCAAAAACAGGTTTATTTTTATCAGTATAAATCTTAACTTCATCAGCAAAACCAAACTTAAAGGCTGACTCTACCAATGCCCAATCAAACTTATCTACATACTCTAAAGAAAGGTCGGTGGTATTTTTCTGTCCGATACTTAGACCTCTTTTATGCGCCTCTACAATCAAAAAGTCCATATATTTTCGTGTATCTTCTTCTTTTAAATTAAACCCTGTCTTGTTAGCATCGTTTAAATCCCAAACATACAAGTCTATATTGTCAGGTTCTATGCTATCAAATCCCTTCTCTTTTATCATATCTAGTCGCTTTATCATGATAGGTTTAAGTGCTTCTATATCTCTAATATCTAGGAATCTCTCTTCAGGAAAGTTTGGGTAGACATTGCCTATCAAGGCTTCAGGAAAATCCTCTGCATCATCTCGTGTCTCTTCGACTGTACCCACAGAAAGATAAGCAATCACATGAATACCGTCATTATGCCAAGCATCAATACTCTCTTTGGTTGTCCAAAAAGCATCCACATCAATCACTTTTACATTCAGCTTAGTACTTTCATCAATATCATCTAAACGCCAATCAAAGCTAGAGCCCACATACATCTTTGTTCCATTATCATCACCACTACCACCGCCACAAGATACTAAAAACAGTGAGATAAGCCCAATTGTATAATTAAATAATATTTTTTTCATCTGTTCATTCTATCACATAAAAGTAAATCAAGGACATTCTAAACGAAAGCTATCATCCAGTTCAAGTGGCAATACCAAAGTACTTAAACCTAGTTTTTTACTCTTTTTACAGATTTTTTTATACTTTTTTTTCTGATATTCAGCATTAAAAACAGGTTTTCCTGTTTTGATAAAAGGCAAGCACATCTCACACTCATCATAAAGATGACACTCTTCGTTGATAAGAAAATCAAAATAAGGCTCTAACGCTACTATCTGATCTAAATCATTTTTCAAAGCGATAGCCAATCCCTCTTCATGCGCTTCATTGGCTAAAAAGATATTAAATTCAAGTTGCTGTATAAAAGTGAGTTTAAAGCCTGTCTTATTTTGATAGCCATCTACATTGTCAGCCTCTACACCATCAAACCCTTTTAGCCTTGCTAACTTCAAACGATTACTCATTATAGCACGTACATTCTCTGAGGTAATATCAATCCAACGCTCATCCCATCCGTCCATCTTCTCACCCAAATCAGACTTTGAAAAGAATCTAGCATCTTCTCTCCACGCTTCATATGAGCCTGCCGAAAAATAAGCAATCACTCTTTTCCCTTTTCTTTGCAACTTCTCTATCTTTGTTGTACTTGTATCAAAAAGATCAACGATATAAACATCGACATCTCTATTCATATTGATTTCACCATTTAGTTGCCAGTGCCAAGTCGTTGAGAGTGTTGGCTTATACCACTCTTTTATATCAGCCTGCATAGATGTGATAAGGGCCACACAAAGGTATACTATAGTCATAATTTTCATTTTTAATCCTTCTATCCTCATTATTTATATATATTGTTACAAAATGTAATCTTAAATATAAATATTAAAAAAATTACATAGTTTTAATGATATTTTTTAAATTATAGCATATTTATTTAAAAAATATGTTATAATATATAATTAAGTTAAAATTAATAGTAATAGGAGTACAGACACATTTATGGGGAAAATTTTACAAGCACTATTTGAAACACTCGTTGTCACACTACTGTATATTGCTATAGGCTATTACTTTTTTCCTGATGATCCACTCATTCTAGAGAGTAAAGCACCGTTTATCGCTATTTTACTTACCATCATAACACTTTTTCATGGTGCAAAATACGGTCTAGTCTCTCTTTTTTTACTCAATATCATTCTATATCTCTCTTACCAGCCTTATCCGATAAACCAGCTACTTGCGAACCTTCTATTGGTGCTTGTACTAGGACAATTTTACCATTATTGGTTTAAAAAGATTGAAAGTATTGAAGCTGCCTCTCTCTATATAAAAGAGAGACTAAATGACGCCAACCATGCCTTTTATGCACTTAAAATTTCTCATGACACACTTGAAAAAAGTTATGTAGTTAAACCTGTAAGCCTAAGAAGTTCCTTTAAAGAGCTTGAAACTCTTCACTTTAAAGATGGTTCTCATTTTCAGTATTTTTTACAACTTTTGGAAAAATCCTATAATATAGAAGATGCAAGTATCGATCTACTTCACAAAGGAACTTATAATACAGTTGCCTCATCCAATAATAAACAAACAAAATTAAATTTAAATGATCCTTTAGTCAGGAGTGCTTTACAATCAGCACAGACATCCTATATAAGTCAAGAGGAACATAAAAGTAGCCTTTACCTCTCTGTAATACCTATAACAAACCATGAAGATACTATTATCGCACTTTTAACCATCAATAAGATGCCATTCATGGAATTTAATGAAAATACAATCATTGCAATCACTATACTATTTTCCTATTTTTTAGACCAAGTCAAACTACAGGAGCATCTGAAGAAATATGGAACTAACTCTATCAATGCTGACCAAATTTTTACATACCACTATGACAAACTATTTTCACTCAAAAATAGCTACGATATAGACTCTTCTACTATCATCATCAAAGCAGAGAATGAGTTAGTTCTAAAAATGCTTAAAAAGATTATAAGCACATCCCTAAGATCACTGGATAGATATCAGGTTTTAAAAGAACAAAAGAACACTATTTTACTACTTCTCCCTCTAACACCTACTGTTATCGCTGAAACAATCATTAAGAAATTGCAAGCTGAACTTGGAAGTTCAAAGTTTGAATATATGGTTTTTGAAATCAATCAAAAAACCCATATGCGCCAATATATAGAGGGAAGATAATATGTTCATGTACATAATTATGCATATTGTTATCTCTGTTATCATCGCTTTAATAGCAGCACTCTTAATCACAAAAAGAGTACAAGAGTCTACCTTATCGATATTTGTCTCCTTACTTGCTTTTAATTTGATGTTGCCATTTATAGCTTATATCGTCACTTTACTCCTTGCTCCAGTTATATCATTTGTTAAAAATAAAACATATATACATGATGTGCAAACTTTCAATAAAGAAGAGTTTTTAAAAAGCCCCTATCCACAAGTAGAGCGACTTTTTGGTGAAGGTGCCGTAGTCTCTTTAGTAACCGACAAAGACAATCACTCTTCAAACAAAATGAGAGGTGTAGCTTTTATGGCACAAAACCCTACTAAAGAGAACAATAAACTAATAAGAGGATTGCTATCAGATCAAGACAACGAAGTAAGACTGTACAGTTTTTCACTTTTAAATAGCAAAGAAGAAGAACTAAACAAAAGAATTTCGCAACTTTTATCTGATTATGAAAAATGTACACAAGAGTCTCAAAAGTCGATTATAGATACTAAACTTGCCTTTTTATATTGGCAATTTATTTATTCAGGTCTTATCGAAGTGGAAAATGAATATCTCATGATAGAAAAAGTACAGCATCATGTAAATAAGGCACTTCAGTCTAAAGATGTAAAAGAAAGAGAACTACTTTTATCTCTCCTAGCAAAAACACATTTTAAAAAACATGAATACAAAAAGTCAAGCGCTCTTTTTTATGAGGCTGTACAAGAAGGATTAAAAAAGAATACGATTATCCCTTATCTTGCGGAGATTGCTTTTATAGGTAGAGATTTTGAAGAAGTCAAAGCACTTATGCAAGAGCCTGCTCCAGAAGAAAATTTATTTCTTACAAATCCTCTTTATGTACAGTGGAGAAAATCATGAAATTACCTAAAAGTAAAAGTGTCGACATCATGTTAGTCGCTGAGGGAACTTACCCATATATTAGGGGTGGGGTCTCCTCTTGGATACATCAACTTATCACAGGATTAGCAGAATATGACTTTGGTATCATCTTTATTGGTTCATCAGAAGGTGACTATGGTGATACCCTATACGATTTCCCAGCAAATTTAAAACATATAGAAGTACATTACCTCTTTGAAGATAAAAAACACCTTCCTAAAAAGCGTAATGGCAACAAGAAAGCATTTTCTACATTGAGAACATTTTATAAAGAGATTAAAAAAGATTATCCTCAAATTCCTCCTTCAATGAAAAAGATCTCTTTTTTTACAAAAGAGGTTACTATGGAAGACTTTCTATACTCAAAAGAATCTTGGTACTTTATGCAAGAGATATACAATAAAAATTGTCCTGATGTTCCTTTTGTAGACTTTTTTTGGACACTAAGAAACATGCATGCCCCTATCTGGAAAATTGCATCTATTATAGAAAATATGCCAAAAACAAAACTATTCCACGCCCCTTCAACAGGATATGCTGGATTTTTATCATTTTTGGGTTCTCATGACAAAGATGTACCTTTTTTATTAACAGAACATGGTATCTATACAAGAGAAAGAAAAATTGACATGTTATCTGCTAAATGGATTAAATATCATGCCCCAGCACTTTTAGAAGACTCGCCTAAAGAGATGAACTATGTAAAAGGAATGTGGGTTCGATTTTTTGAGAAAATAGGCCACTTAAGTTACAGTAGTGCAGACTCTATCATCTCTCTCTATCCAGGAGCAAAAGAGATACAACACGAATATGGTGCACCTGAGAACAAAACGATTGTTATACCTAATGGTGTTGATATGCAAAGATTAAACGCTCTTGTCAAAAAACGCCCTACCCCTATCCCTAAAGTTGTCACACTAATTGGACGTGTTGTTTCTATTAAAGATATTAAAACATTTATTCGAGCTATAGCAGTTGCACAAAAAACTATTCCTGAGATTGAAGGATGGATTGTAGGTGGTATGGAAGAAGAACAAAAGTATGCAGATGAGTGTGTAGCTATGGTTTCTGCATTTTCTCTACAAAATAATATCTCTTTTCTAGGATTTCAACAGATAGATGACATATTACCCAAGAGTGGTCTTTTAACACTTACATCTATAAGTGAAGGTATGCCACTGGTTATTTTAGAGGGATTTGCTGCTGGACTTCCTTGTGTGAGTACCGATGTGGGTAGTTGTAGAGACTTAATCCATGGTGCTTTAGATGAAGATGATATCGCTATCGGTTCTGCTGGTGCCATAACATCTATCGCCAACTCTCAAGAGCTAGCCAAACACTATATAAGATTTTTAGAAGATGAAGTACTTTGGAAAAGTGCACAAGAAAATGCCTTAAAAAGAGTGGAAAAGTACTACCAACAAGAGCAATTTTTAGAACAATATAGAACACTCTATAAGAGGATGATATAATGGCAGGAATCAGTTTACAATTACAAAAAATGGTTAAAAACAAGAGTATTACATCTCTTGGAAAAGCCTATGGATATGCAGCCCTTTTAAGCTCTGGACCTTGGGTAAGTTCTATCATCGCTATCTTAATCATAGGTTTTTTTAGTGCTTCACAAAGTGATACACAAACCAGTACTGTCCCTTACCAACTTATCATCACCTATGCCTTTGCTTTTGCCTCTAGCATCATGCTAACTGGATTAATCCAACTACCCTTTACCCGCTATATAGCAGATAAAATCTATGAAAAAAGAGAAGACTTAGTTCTGCCATCTTATATAGGAGCACTTGTTGTTACAACTATTTTAGGACTTTTATGGATTGTTCCACTTGCTTTTTATGTTTTTGAAGATGTCTCAACTCTTTACATCATCATCGTTATCTATATCTTTATCACAATGACATGGATTTGGCTTGCAAATATCATCGCTTCAAGCCTAAAGTTCTATAAAGAAATATTTTATGCACATCTCTTCATTTACGCTATTATGGTAGGATTTTCTTACTTTTATGGAGGTAATGCTGTAAGTTTACTAAATATTTTCTTAGTAGGAAATCTTCTACTTTTTTCAATCCTTAGTAGCTTTATCATCTTTAGTTACCCCTCTGACAAATTGATTTCATTTGATTTTTTTAATTTTAAAAATTTTTATTGGTTTTTAGCCTTTTCAGGGTTCTTTTACTCGTTAGCCGTTTGGGTAGACAAGTTTATCTTTTGGTATCATCCTCTTACTGGGACTTCTGTGTTAGGAAAACTCAATAGTTCTGTAGTTTATGACATCCCTATCTTTTTAGCATATCTAACGATTGTACCAGGCATTGCTGTTTTTTTCTTTAGACTAGAAGCCTATTTTTCACAAAAATATGATCTATTTTTTGACGCAGTTAAAAATGGTGGAAGACTTAAAACCATCACAGGATATAAGAATGATATGATGGGGGTGGTACGCCAATCAATCAGAGAAGTACTTTACATACAAACCATCATCACTATCATCATCTATATCTATACACCAGATATATTTGAATTTCTAAATATACCACAACTATATACTACACTTTTTCATATTGATATGGTTGGTGCTCAGTTGCAACTTGGATTTATGTCTGTACTTGCACTACTGTACTACCTTGATAAAAGACGAGCAACTATGTGGTTATCACTACTGTTTTTAGTACTTAACTTTTCTTTTACACTTCTTTCAATCTACCTAGGACCTCAATTCTTCGGATATGGTTATGCCATCTCACTACTCATAGTCTTTACTATTAGTCTATGGGTCATCAATAAAACATTACAGGATATCGAATATGAAACCTTTTTACTTCGTTAAAGTATTAACCATTTTTTGGCTACTTCACAGTACACTTTTAGCTGCATTAAGTGATAAATCAGCCATAGTTTATTACGGTAGCGAACTCTCATATCCCATGGTAGGGATTCATGACTATATCATTGTAGAACCTAACAATATAGAAGTATATTCAACAGGATTTAAAAAATACAAAGAGAACATGTATGCCTATGTAAGTATCAATGAAATGATAAAAGATGGTCCTCATGCTAAAGATATCAAGAAAAAATGGATTATAGGGAACAACGATGCTTGGGCAAGTTATGTTATGAACATTAAAGACCCTAGTTATCAAGACTACCTCTTACATCGCATCAAAATACTTAAACAAAAAGGCTATGAAAACTTCTTCTTTGACACTATGGACTCTTATCAACTAGCCCCCGTCTCCAAAGAAGAAAAAGAACAGTTACGACTAGGACTCATCCAGTTTCTAAATAAATTTTCTAAAACATTTCCTGATAGTAAACTCATCATCAATCGTGGATTTGAAGTTATTGATGCTGTACATACAAACATTGAAGCTGTACTTTTTGAATCCTATTACAAAGGTATGAATGCTTCAACAATGACTTATAAAAATATTTCAGACGAGGATAGAATATGGCTAGATGGTCAACTAGATAAGATAAAATCCTATAACATACCTATCATTGCCCTTGATTATCAAGCCCTTGATGATAAAGAGGCAATCAAGGAAAATATAACAAACTTACAACAAAAAGGATTTATCCCCTACGTGGCTGAAAAAACACTTACATACTTAGGGTACAGTGCGAAAAGTGCAATTAAACGAGAAGTGCTGATAATTTACAATAGTCATGAACTAGAAAATGATTTAATTACCTCCACAAATGCACATACCTTTGCCTCTATGCCTTTAGAATATATGGGATATATACCTATATTAAAAGATGTCAATAAGCCACTTCCTGAAATTGTCTCAAATCAATATGCAGGTATCATTATCTGGCTTGAAAATAGCAATACAGATATGAACCGTCTAATGACATGGGCAAAGAAATGTATCTTAGCAGATGTCAAAGTACTTTTTTTAGGTGATAACTCCTTGAGCTTACAGCACCCTTTAGCAAAAGAACTTGGGCTTTCAACCATTCAAAATGTTGCTATAAAAGGCTCTAAAAATCAGATAACACTTTCATCAAAAATCATGAACTATGAGACAGAAGCTTCTATTAAACATCATAAGTTCTTGATAGATGCACATAAAAACCATGCCCCTTACCTTAGCTACAAAAATACACAAAATCAAACATCTACAATTGCCGCAAAAACTTCTTGGGGTGGTTTTGTCAGAGATGATGCTTTAATGAGCGGTTTCTTCGGGGATTATTCTATGTGGATTGTTGATCCATTTGCACTCTTCAGAGACACATTAAACCTCCCCTATTTCCCAGTTCCAGACCCTACCACAGAAAATGGAAAAAGATTGGCATTTGTACATCTTGATGGAGATGGAAGTATGAACATAGTAGAGAACAACACAAGCTTGATGTCTATAGAACTTATAGAGAGAGACTTTGTCGCAAAATACCACATTCCCCAATCCATGTCCATAGTAGAGTCTGAAGTAGCACCTCATGGAAAGT
>DQSP01000121.1 GCA_015663215.1 Sulfurimonas sp. | reverse complement strand
GTAATATTTCTTTTTAAAAAAGTCAAAAAAACTTTAGAAAAAGATGAGTTACTCATAAAAGAAATTATACGAGGTATAAATATGAGAACTTTATCAGTAAAGGGAAGAGTATACCCAACAGATCTCAACCATAATGGAGGTGTCTTTGGTGGCTGGATTATGGGAAAAATGGATAAGGCCGCTTCCATCTCGGTAGATGAAATAATCAAATGTGCTGCAGTGACCGTATCTGTCACCGATCTGCATTTTAAATACCCTGTAAGTAATGGTGATATTTTTTATATATATACAGAAATTTTACATATTGGTTACAGCTCCATTTTAATCAATGTTGATTTTAAGATACGAAGTATAGATGAAGAGGATGAACTCTCAGAACTCAAATCAGTAGTAGATGCTAAGTTTAAATTTGTCGCACTTAAAAACAAAAAAAACAGTTGCCATCTGTGATCACATTCGCCCTGATGCTACTGAAGATATAATCGCCATGGCCTATGTTGGGAAGCATATGAAAGATAAAAAGAAAACGAACTAATCCCACAAAATACTTACTCCATACTCTTGGTTGAGTATAATATATTTATTGTAGTAGACCTTTTTACCATACTTTTTACTTAAAAGTTCCACTTCTAACTCTTCCTCATTTAAAAGTGTTCGTACATCTTTATACTGTAACCATTTTCCATACTTTGCTAAAGAATTTTGCCAAATTCTAAAATCACAACTAGCATCTTCACGAAGTTCAAATACATCACCATCTTCAGTTTTCCAATGTGCATTTGAACAGGCATATAGTTTTATTTTTTTACCACTCACTTCTTTATCTCTTACCTCTATACTACCATCTTCACAATAAGGACATTTTCCTAAAATCATCATAGCTCCAATACTTTATTTTATCTCTAATAATAATCTAAAAAAGTATCTTGCTTAAAAAAAATTGCATATTGACATATTATTTATATAATTATCACTTCCTAATAAACTTTAGATAGAATTTCACTATGCAAAACTACTTAGATAAATTTAATACAGCAATACAAAACACTTTTTACAAAAACCTTCCCATGCATGAACAAGAGTTCATTAAGAACAAAGCACTCGACTTACATTTTTCAGTGCAAGAATTAAAGCAAATAATTACTATCGCCCGTGATTTAGAAATGTGGAATGAAAAAAATATTCAAGAAATATTTCCAAAGCATGACCAAAAAAAGGTGGTTTTCTCGCGTTTACGTGACACATATGAAGCTATTCAAAAGAAAACCAACTCTTACGAGAATTTTGAACTTAAAAATATTCCAAAAGAACAAAAGTTTACTTTCAAAGTAGCCAAAAAACAGGGTTTTGGTCTTGGACTGTGTCCAGTTGCCAGTGAAAAAACACGTTGCTGTAATCTTCTCACTCTTGATGCTGTTGAGTCTTGTGGCTTTGACTGTTCATACTGTTCCATACAGAGTTTTTATAATCAAAATACCATTACCTTTGATAGTAGTTTTAAAGATAAACTTCTCAAGCTTGAACTTGACCCTTACAAAACATACCATATAGGAACAGGTCAAGCAAGTGATTCTCTTATGTTTGGAAATCGTGAAGGTGTTTTAGATGCACTATTTGAGTTTGCGTTTAAAAATCCAAATGTCATTTTAGAATTTAAAACAAAAAGTGATAATATTAAGCACTTTTTAGAAAATGATGTACCACCGAACATACTCTGTACTTGGAGTCTAAATACTAAAACAATTATAGAAAATGAAGAGCATTTAACTGCCTCACTCGACAAGAGAGTAAACGCAGCGAGAAAACTAGCAGACAAAGGTGTAAAAGTTGGTTTTCACTTTCATCCTATCGTTGAGTATGTGGGATATCTAGATGAGTACAAGGGTGTCTATGAAAAACTAATAAATACATTTACTCCTGATGAAGTTGCACTTGTAAGTTTTGGAACACTTACTTTTATAAAACCAGTTATTAAACAGTTACGTGGGCGTGAGTTTAGAACAAAAATCACACAAATAGACCATGTAGATGCTAGCGGGAAGACATCATACCCTGACACAACAAAAGTCGAGATGTTTAAACATGCTTATGAAAGTTTTAGTAAGTGGCAAAGCGGTGAAGACAGAGTCTTTTTTTATCTCTGTATGGAGGAGCATCAAATGTGGGAGAAAACATTTGGCTATCAGTATGCCACAAACAACGACTTTGAATCAGCCATGCTTGGAGCATATAGCAAAAAACTAGGTCAAGAGTACCTAGTAGGAAGCATTAACCCATTTTAATTAAAAATGTGTCTCCATCTTCATGAAGTGTAAAACTATGCTTATCACAAAAGTTTTCGTTCATGATTTCTATCATCTCTAAACTTTTTTCTAAGGCTTCATCTTTTGACTCAATTTCTACATTATTTTCTAAGTCACTTCTTCTAAAACATCCACATTCTCTATCTACTACTATTTTAAACATATTTATCCTTTGTAATTTTGTGAAATAATAGCTAAATGCTCTTTGACTCCTCTTAGTTAATCCTTATGCATATTAATTTAAGATATAATTACATCATTAAAGACTAATAGTCTATAAGGTTTCGATTGTGAATAAAAAAGTACTT
>DQSP01000281.1 GCA_015663215.1 Sulfurimonas sp. | reverse complement strand
GCGATGTGTGGGAACATCAAAGAAGTACAACCAGTTGAGTTAACAATGATAGTCTCTTCTGGCTTAGGTAATGCAGCAAGTACATATCTAAGAGCAGCAGCTTCTGGACAACCAGCACATAAAGAGTGTTCTTCTAGAATCTCTTTAGTATCTGGCATCTCTTTAATACCACGTGGTTTAGTTTGGTTTTGAGCCCATGTAGCATTTTCCTCAAGATCGATGATCTCTTTAGGCATAATGTCACGGAATTCAGGGTTGATTTTGTATATATCAATTGCCATCTTATTTTCCTTCTACGTTAATGTGTTCAAATACTTCTTTAAGAATTGCTTCAGCAGGTAAACTCATACCACCAGCAACTCTAGGTCCGCCAACAATTTCAGCTGTATGATTGTTATGAAGAGCAGTTTTTACTTCTTTTTCTAACCAACCAACAACATTGAACTCAGGTACGAAAATGTGTTTAACACCTTCAAGTTCTTTAAGAAGTTCTTCTTTTGGAAATGGTCTAATAGTTCTAAGCTTGATAACTTTAGATTTAACTCCAAGTTTCATCAGTTCTCTTTCAGCCTCTTTAGCTTGATGAGAAGCAGTACCACAAGTAACAAATGCGATTTCAGCATCAGGAGTTCCAGTAACATGAACAAGACCTTTAAGGAAATGTTTAGCATATCTACGTGAACGCTCAACTGCAGATCTTACTTCCCACTGCCATGAAGCATGAGTTGCATAAGAAATATAGTTAGACTTCATTACAAATGGATCTCTTAAAAAACGTCCAGGAGGAGTTTCAGAATCAATCGGAGGTAATGGAGATTTGTAAGGCTCATAAGGGAAAAGAGCGATATCATCAGCTGGTAACATTACAGACTCACGTGTGTGAGAAACAAAGAAACCATCAACAACAGTAACGATAGGCACATGAACATCAGGCTTTTCGGCCACGATAAATGCAGCAATACTCATGTCAAATAATTCTTGAACATTTTCAGCATACCAAATCATACAACCAGTTTCTAACATGAATGTTACTTCTAAGTTATCCGGTTGGATAGTAAGTGGTGAGTTAATACCACGAGCCATTAGGATCAGTTGACAAGGGATTCTTGTACCAGACCATTGTGGAAAGTTTTCCATTGCTCTAAGTGTACCAGGACCTGAAGTTGTAGTAATAGTTCTAGCACCAGCCATTGCACAACCTGCAACCTCTGCCATAACACCGAACTCATTTTCACCTCTAAAGTACATACCAACATAACCTTCAGCCCATAACTCACCAATAAGGTGAGCCGCTTCTGACTGTGGTGTAATTGGGTAAGATACTGATGCATCTACTGTACATCTTTTTACCGCTTCTTTTAAAACTTCAGAACCAGTCATGAAGTGCTTTTCACGTGGTGCTTCAAAAAGCATGTGATCTGCTGTAACTAATTTCTGTCCAGACCAGTTATGTGTGTCTGTCATATCTTTAATTGTTGCCATATAGTTCTCCTTTTTTTATAATTTTAGTTCTGCTTTTACTTCACGAGCTATTTTAATAAACTGCTCAAGATCTGAAGCATGTTGATCTCTAATTGTTGCCATTGCATCTTCGTGTCCAGAAAGAGCACACATTGCAATTGTATAACAATCTGTTTCACATCTAACCATTTTTAATGCAACATTAGCATAGTGACAGTGAACACCGATGAAAATCGCTGCTTTAATATCGTTATGCCAAATTGTCAAGTTCGGGTGATTTGGATTGATTTCGATTTCAGCATCAATTTTAGGATACTTTGGTCTGTAATCATACATTGGAATCATTTTAGCATTAAGAACTTCTGCCATCTCTTTGATTAGAGTTGCTTTTCTTCTTGCTTCATCACTATAACTATATAGAACCTGTGGTCCAGGGAAAATTGTTGCATTTTCTTTAGTTAACATTTGCTTTGCAATTTCTCTCATTGCCTTTTCTTCGTCTACTACTTCTTCAAGTAATAAAGCTTTTCCTTCTGGTGGTGTAATTACACCTTCATATACTGCCGTAGGATACGGTGAATAATACGCGGGGCCTTGATTTGCCATAAGTTCTCCTATAAATTTTTTACATTATATATAATTAAATATTAACTATAGATTTATTTTTGTCGTATTGTAGTTCTCTTCATCCTAAGCTAAGTTAAGATAAGTTAAACCACATGTACATGCACAATATGTGCAACTTAACTGAGTCTACCCTTCGTGACCAGCCATTTCCATAGTGATACAGTTACGATCAAGCATATCAGTACATACATACACACAAAGTGCACAACCCTTACATCTATCTTCATCGACCCATGATGTGTTACCATCTTTATTGAACATTAGCGTATTAGCCTCTGGACAATACAAAGTACAAGTGTTACATTTATATTCAGCACACATATCAGCGTTAACTTTTGCTACATAATACATTATTTACTCCTTAATGATGACTTAAACATTAGTATCAACCCTTAGATTAGTAAGAGTTAACAATAGTATATTAAACTATAATTTATGTTTCTCGGGTAGCACTTTACTCAAAAAACCTTTTATTTCTCTTTAATTTAATCTATTACAATCTTTTTTTATTAATTTAGTATAGATTCTACCTATTGTATTTATTACTTTTAAACATATCTAACAAAATAAAATTAATGATGTTTTTAAGCTAAAATATTATATGCTACAAAGTGTAACAACTAATATCAAATTTATATTTTATTTTAGAAATAGTGTTATTCTTTACATCTTTACACTAGTCTATCATTATTTGTTACTCAGTGACACTTTTGGTGTTATCGCTAAATTTTAGCTTTATTCTCAGTATTTCATATATATCTTTAACTTGTATTAAAAATATAAATGATAAAAGTCTAATACTTTATTTTGTAACTTCAGGAGTTATAGTGGAAAAATTAACATTACTCATACCGGGTATACCTATTATAATAGCATTCTTGCTATTTTTTATAAATAAAAAAGAATTAATACCCAAGATAAGTATTGTACTCTCAAGTATGATAGCTTTACTAGGTTTATATGGAACATATTATGTAATGAGTAACGACACTCAAATCATAGGATTTAATGGTTTACTAGTTTACAACGAACTCTCTGCAATTTTAGTTCCTTATGTTGCTATTCTAGGTCTGGTTATCAGAAAGTATGCAACTAAATATATGTGGGATGAGGCTGGATACAAAAGATTTTTTATTCTTTTAAACTTTATATTTGCATCTATCTATTTACTTGTTATGAGTAATAACCTTATTGTTCTTGCTTTAGCATGGCAACTTATGAGTGTTGGTTTATACCTTCTTGTCTCATTTAATGTAGGTTCTAAAACTGCTGTTAAGAATGCAAGATGGACTATGTACATTCATAAAGGTGCAGACTTTGTTTTTCTACTCGCTGTTATCCTAACTTACCAAACTTTTGGAAGTTTTGATTTATTAGTACTTAAAGAGAAATGGTTAATCATGTCTCAAAGTCCAGTTACTGACCCTATGGTACTTACAGTAGGCTTACTCTATTTATTAGCAGCTATGATGAAGTCTGCTATCGTACCTTTTCATATATGGCTCCCGTACACATCAGAAGCCCCTACTCCAGTATCAGGGCTTATGCATGCTGGTGTTGTAAATGTAGGTGGAATCCTACTTAACAAAATGGCATATTTACTGATACTTACTCCGATGGTTTTAAACATCGCTTTTGTTGTTGGTCTTTTTACTGCAATCTTTGCTTCTATGCTTATGCTTGTTGTATCAGACATTAAACGCTCACTTGGTTACTCAACTGTAGGTCAAATGGGTTATATGATAATGGAGATAGGTTTAGGGGCATTTAGCCTCGCTATCTATCACCTTATAGTCCATGGTATTTTTAAAGCTTCACTCTTTTTAGAGTCAGGTAGTATTATAAAATATGCAAGAAAAGATCCAAATATTCCTGAACGCCTTTCACATAAGACATTTTTAGAAGAAAATACAAAATTTAAAAGCAGTAAAACATTTAAGCTCATTGCAGTTTTTACAATTGTACCCGTAGTCGCATTTGTTGGGATAAAAATGCTACTTGCACCAGAGTTTTTTGGATTTAATGCTGCAATCGTTATTTTAGCTTTTGCATGGCTTACAGGGACACAACTTTTTCTATCATTTTTTAAGGTATCGAAGTTTGATTCAATCAAAGCAATCTTTGGAATTGTAAGTTCATTTATTTTAGTACTCTTTACTTATGAGTTTATTGGTCTTTCACTAGAACATTTCCTTTACGGTCATGATTCTCTGCTCTTTTATAAAGCTGCAACACTCAATGTAACCTTAGTAAGTGCATTAGTTGTTTTATCTTTTGTGATGATTGTTGGTTGGCTATTTATATATAAGCAACACTTTAAGACTCCAGTATCAACTAAAGAAAAAGCAAATAAATCTAAATGGTCGTTTTATAAGCTACTTGTTAAAGAAGGATACTATTTTGAAATATTTAATAGTTCTAAAAAAGGAAAACTATGACTACTGATAATATTGTATTTTTAAATATTATATTTTTACTACTAGCTGGTGGTGTACCATATTTTATTATTTTAGAAAAAAGTAACAAGTTTAGTGCAAAAGCTATTTTCATTGTAAGTGGATTTCTTTTACTCACTGGAGTTTTACTCTCTTTTTATACTGATAGAGAGTATATGACCTCTTTTGTACTTGTTTCATTTTTCACGGCACTATATTCCATATACCGTGCGACACAAACGACAAATTTCTATAAACTAGGCTATTACTTTATCTTTATTAATGCACCTTTTTTCATCCTTTTTGAAGAGCATGGTGCGTTTTATAGTTTATCACTGCTTGTATCACTTCTTGGTATCTATGCAATTGCTTCTTTTTATGAAAAGCATTATGGAAGTGCAAACTATCTTTATGTTAGAGGTATTACACTAGCTACTCCTTTAGTGGGTATCCATATTACAGTATACCTCATTACTATTGGACTCTATCCACCGCTACCTAACTCTCTGTTTTTTCTAACACATATTTTTAATAGTGAAGCAAATGCCTTATGGTTAGTAATAGTTATTACTCTTTATGCTGGAAATTTTCTCGTTTCAATGAGAGTGCTAGAGAGGTCAATATTTGGAAAGAAAAATCCTAACATTCACTATGTAGATTTAAACTTTAAAGAAAAAATTACTCATTTTGCCATAATAGTTTCACTCGTACTATTAAGTATTTATGGAATGAAGGAGATACTCACATGGGCATAGCAAAAAAACTTGATGCAATTAAGAGAAATATTCCACACTACTGGCCTATAGGATCGTTTATTCACCACAACCCTTTAAAAGGTTTTGAACACCTCTCTTTTAGAGATGGGGTCAATAAAGCAAAAAAAATATATGGTGGTAAGGTTTATATGGAACCTTCTTACTATTTAAAGTTTTATAATGAAGGAAAAATCTCTCACGAAATTTTAGAGGATAACCTTAAAAAGATTCTTGAAGTTGATGGACTTGAGGAGTACTATGACTTAGCTATGAAGTGCCTTATTGAAGTAAATCCTCAATGGAATGAGCTTAGAAAATGTGCAGATTCTAAAGACCATGCTGTTGATGAAGATTTAATAGCATATCTTGATGATGAATTTTCATACCATAACAAAGAGAGATGGTTAAAACAGATAACAAAACATATGACACTATATGAGATTAATGATATTCTTTTTTATCGTGATGATAAAGAGGTCATTGAAAAAAGTATCATAGAGTATATATCACGTTTTTTAGATGAAGAACAGACAACAGTATCTATGTCAAACAGAGAACTTGGTATGTTTGAAACTTTTAAACTTTATGAAAACTTTGACTATGCTCATGACTCTACAACTTTTGTAGAAGAAGCACTAGAAAAACTTCGAGTTATGAACAAAGAAAGATACCTATTAACACATATTTTAAAGCTACATGGTTGGGCGGGTTTCATTAAGTACCGCTCTGAAGATCCTGAGTATTATTCACAACAAAAGTATCCCTCGTCTCTTATGGACTATATGGCTATTAGACTCTATTATGAATTAGCATATTTACAACATAGAAAAATTAATAATTTTGACCTCTTACATGATTATTCTTTATTAAATGCTTCATATGTTGTACTTAAAATGATTAAATATAAGTATAATTTACCTGGAAAATATATTGATGCGATGGAAGATTCTGATAACTATGAAAATATCTTAGAGAGATATGTACAAGAAGAACTTCACCTTGATGCAAAGCAGGTTCATCTCTCAAGTGACATACTTAAAAACACAGAAATACCTCTTGTAAAACTTGCAAAAATAATGGAAACATTACGAGAAGAAGAGGGATATATTTGGATGAAGTCTCTTGAAGATACTTATATACAATCTTTTATAAATGAGATGGACTTAGGAGAAACACCTAAACAAGAAAGAGCACTTGCATCTGCTACATTATGTCTAGATGTAAGATCTGAGACAATGAGACGAGCTATTGAAAAGAGTGGAAACTACACAACATATGGTGCTGGTGGATTTTTAGGTTTTCCTATCGCTTTTGTAGAGTTCGACAAAGCACATGAACAGATACTATGTCCTGCAGTTGTAACACCGGGAAATATAATT
>DQSP01000148.1 GCA_015663215.1 Sulfurimonas sp. | reverse complement strand
GTTACTGTCAACGAAACATATTTCTTTAGAGAAAAGGACCAGTTTGAAGTACTTGTAAATAAAATTTTACCAGAACTGCATGCTTCACTACCAGCATCGAAACCTTTAAGAATACTCTCCTCGCCATGCTCAACTGGGGAAGAACCTTACTCTATTATTTTGCATATAGTTGAAGAGGGAAAAGTAGTTGAAGAACGAGATATTGAAGTTGTTGGTATAGACATCGACTCAACTGTTATTAAAAAAGCACAAATCGCTAAGTATAGTGATAGAGCAATTCATGCGATACCTAAAGATATTTTAGGAAGATGGTTTAACAAAAAAGCACTTGGTTATGAGTTAGGCGAAGATTTACAAGGAAGTGTAGACTTTCAGGTTGTAAATATTTTTGATAAAGCACAGATGCATAAACTCGGAAAATTTGATGTCATTTTCTCAAGAAATATGCTTATCTATTTTGATGATGCATCAAGAAAAGAGGTAGCAATGACATTTTATGACATGCTCAATCCAGGTGGTTATGTTCTTTTAGGGCATGCTGAATATATGAGTCGAATTGTTTCGGTATTTAATGCCAAAAAAGTCGATAGTACTTTAATATATCAAAAGTAATTAAATTTAATAAAAGGAAAAAAAATGCCATTAGTAATATTTGTAGATGATAGTGAAACAGCCTTAGCCTCAACGAGAATGGTTACAAACTCGATGCCAATAGAAGTAAAACAATACACAGAGGCTCAAGTAGCATTAGCTGAGATAAAAGCAGGAATGACACCAGACTTAATCATAACAGATTTAAATATGCCAGTTATGAATGGATTTGAGTTTTTAAAAGAGTTACGAGCAGTTGCTGCAACAAAGAGAACACCGACTTTAATGCTAACAACTGAAACAAAACCTGAACTTAAAGTACAAGGTAAAGCACTTGGTTTGACAGGCTGGATTGTTAAACCATTTAACCCAGCACAGCTTAAACAGGCTATATCAAGAGTACTGCGTTTACCGGCATAAAGGGATAAAATATGATGATGCTTGAATCGATAGAAGAACTTCTTAACCATATTAAAGATGTACAAGTTGATGTGATGGAGTTGTCAAATGAATCTTTAATGAAGATGAGCGGTTTTATAGAAAGAAATAAATTAGAAATTGACGAGGATATCTCTACAGCACTTCAGTATCAAGACATTATAACCCAACAGTTGACTGCTACAAATGAAGCTATAGATAGTATGAAAATAAGTATAGAGATGTTTTCTCATGCTTTTAAGAGTGATGAGGATTTGGCACAGCAGAGTATAGTGAAGCTTCAAGAGAAACTGCAAGCTACATTAGCAGAGGCAAAAGAGAAGAAAAGTAGATTTTCAGGTAAACATGCAGCAGAACATGCTGATGATGAAATAGAATTTTTTTAGGAGAATATGATGTCAACAATAATGGTTGTAGATGATTCAAAGACAGTGAGAAACTACCATAGTGCTATACTCAAAACAATGGGTATGGAGATAGTAGAAGCTGAAAATGGGATGGAAGCACTTGAAAAAAGTTTGGGTGCTAAGATAGATTTGTATCTTGTAGATGTAAATATGCCCATTATGGACGGATATTCTTTCATAAAAGATTTACGTAAACAAGAAGAAAATAAAAATGTTCCGGTTATTATGGTTACGACTCAAGCTAAAGAAGAAGATAAGATAAATGCCTACAAAGTAGGGGCAAATCTTTTTGAAACAAAACCAATTAAACCAGACCAACTTCAAGCATATATAGATATTTTAGTAAAGAAATAGGAGCAGATTATGGATCAATTATTAGAACAGTTTTTAAGTGAAGCCCGTGAAAATTTAGCCTTTATCGATCAAAATATTGGTGAAATCGGTGGTGATGACCCAGAACTACTTAACTCTGTATTTCGTGCTGCACATACACTTAAAGGTGGTAGTGGTATTGTTGGATTTGAAGCTGTTAAAAACATTACTCACCATGCAGAAGACTTACTTGATATGCTTCGAGCAGGAAAGATAGAGTTTAAAGAGTCAATGGTTGAAGTTCTTTACGATGCCTTTGATGAAGTTGTCAACCTAATAGAAGCAGCAGAAGAGACTGGTGATATAGTTGATGCTGATGAAGAAGTCGTAGCAACTATTGTCGCTAACTTAAGTGAACAAATGGGTAAAGAAGTTGAGGGTGAGAAAGCTTGGGCTTGTCCATTTATGTATGCAGATAAAGAAGACATTTTAAACCTTCCTCTCAATACTTTACGTGGTGTAGATAGCAGTAAAATTAATTTTATTAATCCTGAAGTAGATGAAAATTTTTGTTCTGAGGCAAACTTATATGCAGTTACATTTGATATAGATGATTCATGTATGGTATATGGAAATGATCCTGTTTATACACTTAGTCTCCTTGGAGATAAAGTTCTTGGTGTGTTCTCATGTATGGGTGATGAAAATGCGAAAGGTGTTCTTAGCGGAACAGAAGATGAAGATGGACTTTTACTCAAAGCTTCTTTGGTGGCTTTTATTTATGCAACATACGAAGAGATAGAAGATTCATTGTTTAACTTTATAGACGAGTTAGCTTTTTTACCTTTGGATGTAGAAACTTTACTCAGTATCTCAAGAGGCGACAGTGGTCTTCAGATTGACTCCTTAAAAGAGTTGGCAAGTGTTGCAGAGGATTTAGATTTATCGAGCATAAAAGAGGAAGTGTCAAGTGCTAT
The DNA here is from genome assembly GCA_015663215.1 of Sulfurimonas sp. Taxonomy (GTDB): domain Bacteria; phylum Campylobacterota; class Campylobacteria; order Campylobacterales; family Sulfurimonadaceae; genus Sulfurimonas. The sequence goes on along the minus strand of DQSP01000148.1, from coordinate 16,407 downwards.
GGAACTTGTTGGACTTGATACTATACAGCATGCTAAGATGGAACGCTTTTTAGATATAGTGGGACTTATAAAAGAAGAAGATACTCCTAAATTAGGTAGTTTTTTTGGTTCACTAGCAGCTGGGGATGCATATAATGGTGGCGGCGAATATCTTGCAGAAGTAAATTCTATACCTAAAGATGAAGAAATAAAAGAAGAAACATCTTTTGAATCTTCTGTAGAAGAGTTAAATGAAAATATTGCACCAGTTTTACATGGTATTTTTGAGCAACAGAAAAAGGCAATTGAATATATAGAGAGTGATGAAGATTTATTACGTATAGTAGTGACACTTGAACATGCGAGAAAATACATACCCGATATGCCTGAACTAACTACATTACAAGATGTTGAAGGATTTTTAAATGCAGAGTTAGGATTAACGGATATTACTGTTTCTACTTCAGTATCTAGCGAACTAAAAGAAGAAGAAAAAATACCTGAAGCAAAAGCAGAAGTTGTAGCTAAAGAGAGCATTCCAGTTGCAGCAGAAGTAGTAAAAGCTCCAACTGCTAAAGCAGCAAAAGCTGTTGTGAAAAAAGAGCCAAAAGAAGAGAAACAAAAAGCAGTAGTAGGAAAGGCAGTTAAAGTAGAACAAGAGTCTATAGATTCACTGATGAATGTTGTTGGAGAACTGCTTGTTGCTAAAAATTCACTTCCTTACTTAGCTGATAATGTCATTACTATGACACACGATCAGATTAAACGCGAGATAATGGATAAGTATATTTTTATAAATCGTTTATCAGAACAACTCCAAGACCTTATTATGGGTATGCGAATGTTACCTATTTCATATGTATTTGATAGGTATCCTAAGCTTGTTCGTGATATTGCTAAAACACTTGGTAAAAAAGTAAAACTAGAAATGGTTGGTGGTGAAACGAAGTTAGATAAAAATATGATAGAAATGTTAGCTGATCCAATGATACATATAATGAGAAACTCACTTGACCATGGTGTTGAGATGCCAGATGTACGTGATCAAAAAGGAAAGAACCCTACGGGATCCGTGAAGTTAAATGCATATGCACAATCTGATAGAATTATTATAGAAATCATTGATGATGGTGCTGGAATCAATGTTGAAAAAGTTGCGAGTAAAGTACTAGAAAAAGGACTGATGACTCCTGAAGAGATTGATGCACTGAGTGAAAAAGAGATGGCAGAGTTAGTACTTCTTCCAGGACTCTCCACAGCAGATACTATTACAGAGTTTAGTGGACGTGGTGTTGGAATGGATGTTGTTAAAAAGTCTATAGAAGGTTTTGGAGGAAGTATAGGTATTACAACCAAAGCAAATGAAGGTACAGTTATAACACTTGCTATTCCTATGTCTTTAGCTGTTACTTCTCTTCTTCATATTGAGATGAACCATATTCATTATGGAATTCCTATGGATAGTGTAAGTGAAACAGTTAAAATTGAGCGTAAAAGTATTGAATACTTACATAATGAGCCATTTATTTATATTCGAGGAGATGTTATACCTCTTTTATTTATCAAAAGTATGCTTAATGAAGATGATATGAAAGAAAAACCACTCTCCATAGTAGTCTTAAATATTAAAAACAATCTACTCGCAGTAGTGGTCAATGAGTTCTTAGGGCAACTTGATGTTGTCCAAAAACCTCTTGTAGGCATAATGGAAGGGCACCCACTCTTTAGTGGAACAGCTCTTTTAGGAAATGGACAGATTATTATGGCTATAGATCCATTAGGATTACTAGGAATTAGCCAAAAATTAAAAGAAGACATACAGGTAGTGGCATAAGGAGCTAAGAAATGACAGATTTAATAGTTTTTAGTGTTGGCGAAAACAAATATGCTATGAATATAGAAAATGTACAGCGTATTATAGAGTCAACTTCTCTTACGAGCATTCCAAATGCACATCAGTTTATTGATGGAATGATGTCTTATGAAGATAAGGTTATAAAAGTACTTAATTTTCGTAAACTAATAGAGATGAATACAAGTGAGTTAGATTTAGTGTCTGATTCATTAGTGTCTGATTCACTTGAGAAGTTAATCATTTATGATAAAGATGGTGCTGTTTTTGCCATTAAGGTAGATACTATTGAGGATATCGCTCATGTTGAGGAGAGTGACTTTAGAAACTCTGCCGAGCAACACGAGGCAAGTGAGTTCTTAGAATTAGACAATGTTTTAGATTTAGATGGTGTTTTAATCAATGTCATCAAAACTATAAAACTACCAAAGTAAGGAAAAAAAATGTCAATTACATATGAAAATAATGAAGTAAATTTTAGCTCTGTAATATACGAAGATGAAGTAGTGAGCTTTAGGGATTTCTTACAAGAAAAAGCAGGAGAAGCAGTTGTTTTTAACTTAAAAGAGTGCGAAGATATACACTTGGCAATCTTGCAACTGATTATGGCATATAAAAAGAATTATGAGTGTTCATACACATTTGGCGATGAGAAAAGACTATTTCAGACTATTTTAGAGGGATTTGATACTAGTGAAAACCATTGTAGTTAGTAATCGTAAGGGTGGTTCAGCAAAAACAACCACTGCCGTAAATATAGCGAGTGGTTTAGCCAAAATGGGTTCAGTACTTTTACTTGACCTAGATACACAAGGTCATGCTTCTATCGGAGTTGGATGTGAACCGAGTGAAACACTTGGTGTTCATTCTATCTTTGATGGAAGCACTTTAAGTGAAACTTTTATTCCAACTGTTCATAAAAACCTAACACTTTCACCTGCTTTAGTAAACTTTGATGTTTATGAGTATGCAGACTTAAGAGGAATTTTGAAAAATCGTTTTAAGCGTGAAAAAATTGCAGACTTTTTTGACTACTGTGTCATAGATACTCCTCCTACTTTTGATGCACTACTCAAGAACTCTCTTGAAGTTGCAGACAGTGTTCTGATACCTTTTGTACCACATCATTTGGGTGTTGTAGCTGTTGGACAGATGTTAAGAGCACTTTATAAAACTGCAAAAGCGGGGGAGCGAGAGATAGCGGATGTATCTATTCTTCCTGTTATGTATAACCCTCATATCAACGAGCATAAAGAGTCTGTAGAAAAAGTTAAAACATCATTTGGTCATGAAAAACTTTTATTACCTATTGGTGTAGATATTAAACTTGCACAACAGTTTGAGAGTGGCAAACCAATTATCTTAGATGCAAAACGTTCTAAAGGAATGAAAGACTATAATAAATGTGTAGAAGAATTACTCAAAAGGATTTAATGCAATGAATCTACTTATTGTTGATGACAACAAAAATAATAGAATGATACTGAGTCTTTTGTTAGAAGATTACTTGGACGAAAACTCAGGTGTGAGTTTTTCTATGGATGAAGCAGTGGACGGACTTGAAGCTGTAAAAATGTGTGAATCGAAGCAGTATGATGCCATTTTTATGGATATCATGATGCCAAATATGGATGGAATCGAAGCTACAAAACTCATTCGCCAAAAAGATAAGAAAATTATGATTATTGCAGTAAGTGCAGTAGATGATAAAGAGAGACAAAAAGAGATTCTTAGTCATGGTGCCGAAGATTATATATCTAAACCGGTGAATGCAGATATTTTTTCTACAAGAATATCAAACTACATAAATCTTATAAATTCTAGAAACACTCATACACCTCAGAAAATAAAAAATGAAGAGGGAATTAACCTTTTTACAAAAGAGATATATAAGCGTTATACTGACTTTAATCTTTTTAGTGAAGATGCTCTTTCTGAGTTATGGGAATGTTTTCTCTTAGATGGGTCGGATAACTGTGAGGGTTTAAGTGATACTATACGTATGATTTTTTCTTTGGGTGAAGTACAGCTGCGTTTAGGACTCAAGAGTAACCTTTTTGTAGAGAGTTCTTCTGAGTATCAGTACTTTACGGTCACAAATGTCGACGGCGTCCCTTCACAGGTCTTATCATTACTTTTGAAAAAAAATGAAGTTACTTCTGAGTATAAAATAGAAGATGATAAACTCTCTTTTAAACTGTTAAAGATTCATGAAGAACTTGAGGAGCACGAGCCGATATTAGTACCAGTGGCTCCAGTAACTGAAATAGTGGAAGAAGAACCTGAAGACATAGCAAGTAGTGTAGAATACACTTCTCTATCTTTACAAGTTTTTGACTACTTAGATCCTGATGATATGGCTGATTTAGATGAGTATACGACTAAACTAAACTCACTCATGCTTATAGTTGGTGGTGGTGATGTGACCCAAGAAGAACTTGTAGAAATCTATACTTATATAGAGAGATTAGGATCTATCCTTTCTAGTTACTCAGAGATATATGTAATAGCAAAAGCATTAAGTTCTTTAGCTAGTGATATGGCTACATATTCAGATGTTTTCATCCAAAACTCTGAAGCATTAGGACCGATGTGTAAAGCATTTAGTAATGATTTAAGTAGTTGGGTAGAGCAGTCTTTTCATACAGGTGCCCCAAGTATAGACTTTATGAATGCTACTATCGAAGTAAACTGTCAGACTATTAGCAGTATGTTGAAAATGGACGAAGCTCCTGCTGGTGGGGATGATGACTTTGATGACATTTTTGATTTTTAAGGGATATATTTATGTATAAAGTAAATGTTATGAGTCCATGTAGCTGTTTTGTAAAAAATGGACTTTGGGATGCTCAAGATTTTAATACTAAAGAAGAAGCAAAAGCAGAAGCCGAGTCACTTCTTCATAAAATGAAAACAACTTTTTGCTCAAAACATGAGTTTTCTATGACTGAGCAGTTTGGCTCATACACAATACAGACAAGACCTCGTCGTTAGAGAAATATCTCTACCGCTCTTTCTAAATCCTCTTTCGTGTCTATGCCAAAACCCGTTGATGCAACCTTAACCATACTTATCTTTTTTTGATGATAGATAGCACGGAGTTGCTCTAATTTTTCTATATCTTCAATAGGGGCATCGCCAAGTGAGCAGAACTCTTGTAAACTTTTTTTTGCAAAACCATAAATACCGATGTGACCAAAATACTTTGCTCCTCCACCTTGGTTGTAAGGAATAGCTGAACGTGAAAAGTAGATGGCATTATCAGCTTCATCTAAAACAACTTTTACAAGATTTGAATCTTGTGCCGCATCTGCATTTATAGCATTGTAACAGCTTCCCATAATAAACTCTTCACCTGTGTTTTGTAAGGTTTTAAGTTTTTTTATGAGTGATTCTACTACATCAGGTTCTATAAAAGGCTCATCTGCTTGAACATTTATGATAAGTTCATCATCCTCAAGTTTTAAAATAGTAGCACACTCGTAAATACGGTCAGTTCCACTTTTATGTGTTGTCGAGGTAAGCATTGCCTCGATACCGTAATTTTTACACACAGTAATGATTTTTTCATCATCAGCTGCAACTACAACTCTATCTAAGTGGGCGACTCTTTGTGCAGTGCGTACTACCATAGGTAAACCACCAATGTCAGCTAAAACTTTTTGAGGGAAACGCGAGGATGCAAGTCGTGCAGGAATAATTATCATGAGAGTAAAGCCTTTATTAGGATATAATAACAAAATTATATCTAAACATAAGTAAGAGGTCTCTTTTTCACATGACACTTTATCAACCAGAGTCAGGGTACTCGTATAACTCTGACTCTCTTTTTTTATATGATTTTATATCTCGTTTTAATCCTAAGGGAGAACTACTTGATGTCGGTGCAGGATGTGGTATAGTAGGCTTACTACTTGGAAGAGACTTTAAAACAGTTAATGTATATGGTGTTGAAAAACAAGAACACTTTATAAAATATGCACAAAAAAATGCTCAAGTAAACGAGATAGAGTATCAGCTGTTCCAATCAAACTTTTTAGAACTAGAAGAACAAAAGAAGTATGATTTTATAGTATCTAATCCTCCATTTTATCCAGAGGGTGTGCAGAAAAGTGAAGATGCAGTATTGCTAAACGCAAGGTATGCATCAAATCTCCCTCTTGATGATTTTTTTAAAAAAGTGTCGCGTTTACTTAAACCCCATTCTCATTTTATTTTTTGTTATGACCCTACTGCGTTTAGTGATATATGCACGGCTATAAGCAGAGTGAAAATGCGTATATGTGATGTACAGTTTGTACATTCTAAAGAAAATAAAAATGCATCATTAGTGATGATACATGCAAGAAATGGTTCTAAATCAATGATGAAAGTTCTCAACCCTTTAATAGTTATGAATGAAAATGAGTATACAAAAAAAATAAAAGAGATATTTTTAAAAACAGATACACAGAGTGTAAAATGTCAACTCTAATAAGAAAAGAAGATTACCCCTATGCCTTTAATCAAGATGCTTGTGCCACTTGTGAAGGAAGGTGTTGCACGGGAGAGAGTGGTTACATATATGTTTCAAAAGCTGAGATATATAAGATAGCTGATTTATTAAATCTAAGTGTTAATGATTTTGGGATAAAATATCTATTTAAAAATGGCTATAAATACTCTATAAAAGAAGTAAAGCATGAAAATTCTTATGAATGTGTTTTTTATGACAGAGAGAGTAATGGTTGTAAAATTTATAAAGCAAGACCTTCGCAGTGTATAACTTTTCCTTTTTGGGATTATTTTAAAACACATATTGAAGAACTTAAAGTTGAGTGTCCAGGAATAGTTGATGATTAAAATCTTTGTATTATGCATGAGTATTGTATTGTTTACATCATGTTCGCTCAAAAATGATGTAAAAGCAAAACCCAATGAAAAAGCTTTTATGGATGAAGACACTTACATACTGTTTGCACTCCGAGCAGAACAAGTTCATGATAATAAAGCAGCCTCAGAACTCTTTAGAAAACTTTACATAAAGTCAGATAAACAAGAGTATATTTATCGTTCTCTTGAAAATGACTTAATGGCGAGAGATAATGAGAAAGTAATCCAAAGAGTAGATAAACTTCAAAAAATAGATACTCTTGATATGAGACTATTGCGATATAAGGTCGTGGCACTATTTGAGTTAAATCGACTTGACTATGCGATAAACCTCTCAGTAGAGTTAGCATCTAAAACAAAAGAACCAAACGATTACCTTTTAACTTCAGATATTTACATCAAACGACAAGAGTTTGACTTAGCAGTTAGGTACCTAGAGAGTGCTTATGCTAAAGAGCATAACGAAAAGATACTTGATAAAATGTCTATTATTCTTTATGTTAATTTGGGAAGAAAAAAAGAGGCTATAGCACACCTTGAGACATATACTAGAATGGTTGGTGACTCTAAACTTATTTACCTGCGTTTAATAGCTTTTTATTCTAATGATAACAATATAGATGGCTTACTTTCAACTTATTTGAGACTATATGAATTTGATAAGAGTCCACAAGTCTCTACAAAGATTATGCAAATTTATAGTTATAAGCAAGACTATGCGGGTTTAGTGAATTTTTTAGAGAAATCTAAAACTGATGATACTGTTCTTCTACAGTTATATGCCTCAGTAAAGCAGTATGACAAAGCATATGCACTTGCCTCGGAGTTATATTTAAAAACACGCAATAGTGACTACCTTGGACAAAGTGCTATTTATGAGTATGAAGGTGCTAAAAATAAATCATCAAAAGCTTTACTACAAAGTGTCGTATCTAAGTTAGAAAAAGTCGTACTTGTAAATAAACAGACTGTATATCTCAACTATCTTGGTTACATACTTATAGATCATGAAGTTGATGTTAAAAAAGGTATGATGTATATAGATAGGGTTTTAGCACTACAGCCTCAGTCTGCATTTTATCTTGACTCTAAGGCATGGGGTTATTATAAACTTGGTCAGTGTGAAGAGGCGGATAGACTTATAAAAGAAGTGGCTAAAATGGAAGGTGGCGATGACCCTGAAGTAAAAGTACATATAGAAAAAATAAATAAATGTTTAAAAAATAAAAAAGGTAAAAAAAGAAAATGATTTTAGATGATATTATTAAAAAAACAAAAGAGGATTTAGTTAAACGCGAGAAAGAGTTTTCTCTTGATTGGCTTGGTCGTTCACTCGCTTTTAATGCGAGAGCCCCTCGTGATGTTATCCCTTACTTAAAAGCGACAGAGGAAGATCCTTATAGAATTATCTCTGAGGTAAAAAAAGCTTCTCCTTCAAAGGGAATCATTCGTGAAGACTTTGATCCTTTAGCAATTGCTCAGGCTTATGAACGCGGTGGTGCTAGTGCTATCTCTATTCTCACTGAACCTCACTTTTTTCAAGGTAGTTTAGATTATCTAGGTGGCATTCGTCGTTATGTTGGTATACCTCTTCTTCGTAAAGATTTTATAGTCTCAAAGTATCAAGTTCTTGAAGCAGTTGTTCATGGTGCTGATTTTATTTTGCTCATCGCTGCGGCACTCTCTAAAGGCGAACTCAAAGATTTACTCGGCTACACAAGACACTTAGGTATGGAAGCTCTTGTTGAGGTTCATGATAAAAAGGACTTAGTAAAAGCTATCTATGCTGGAGCAGATATAATCGGAATAAATCACAGAAACCTTCAAACTTTTGAGATGAATATGAACCTCTGTTATGAACTAATACCGCTTATACCAAATGGTAAGATTATTATAGCTGAGAGTGGGATTTATGAGCATGGACAGTTAGAAGATTTAAGTAAAGCTGGTGTTGATGCCTTTTTAGTAGGTGAGTCACTCATGCGTACTGATGATGAAGAGACTGCACTAAGAATCTTAAAAAATGGAGAAGTGTAATGCGAAAAATTATTTTACTTATAGGTGTGATAATAGCTTTAATGTTGAGTGCTTGTACACAAGAAACACAAAATAAAATAGGTCGTAGTATCCAAAACTGGACAGGAACGGATGGTGTCCTTGACGTATACATGGGTGAAAAACTTGTACAACGATATATCAAGATTGATAAATTATCAACAGCTATTGCTACTAATGGTGTAGACTCTAGAAACTATAGATACGGTTATGGCTACTTAGACTTAAACCAAAACTATAAAGTAGATGCAGGTGAAAAAAAGCTTTACTTTGAAGTGAGTAACTTCTCAACGCCTTATATTTTTTATGATAACCCAGGACAGTAAGTCGTGGATGTAATTGATTTATTTAAATTTTTTATTAACTCAAAGAGTGAAACGCCAGATGATGGTGGCTTACTTGACTTTATAGAAGAGTATCTTGAAGGTTTTGATGCTGTACGTGTTGATGTTGGTGATGTAAAAAATCTTTTTATTTATAAAAAATTTAGCGAGGGTGAGCATCTCTGTTTTGCAGGTCATGTAGATGTAGTTCCAGCTGGAAGTAACTGGGACACGAATCCCTATGTAGCTGTTGAAAAAGATGGATTTATTTATGGACGTGGTGCTCAAGATATGAAGAGTGGATTATCTGCGTTTACTCAGGCTGTTAAAGAGACTAAAGAGTTTAAGGGTACACTCTCTCTTATGCTTACTTCAGATGAAGAGGGTGAAGCGGTTAATGGAACGGTAAAGTTATTAGAGTTTTTAGAAAATAATGACTTACTTCCAGATGCTTGTGTTGTTGCTGAACCAACATGTTCAAATAAGTTTGGAGATGCTATAAAAGTAGGACGTCGTGGCTCTATAAATGGTTATGTGACGCTTAAAGGGAAACAAGGTCATGCTGCTTACCCAGAAAAAGCGATAAACCCTATTCATAATATTTCTAAAGTATTGGGAGATATGGCAGGAGTTGATTTAGATAATGGTGATGAATTTTTCTCACCTAGTAAATTTGTAGTGACAGACATCCGTTCAGGCATGGAGGTGACAAATGTAACTCCAAATGAACTCAAGCTAATGTTTAATGTAAGAAACAACACAAAAACTACACAAAAAGAAGTTAGAATGTTTGTAGAAGAACACTTTAAAGGGCTAGACTATGAGCTGTGTTTAACACAAGGCTCTTACCCTTTTAAGACAGATACAGATACTAAACTTGTAAAGCATATGGATAGTGCGATTGAGAGTGTTACAGGTATAAAACCAGAGCACTCAACAGCAGGTGGTACAAGTGATGCGAGATTTATCTCTCCACTTGGTGTAGCTGTTGTAGAGTTTGGTGTTAAAAATGACTCTATCCACTCTGTAAATGAACGAACAACAAGAGTAGAAGTTGAAGATTTGTGCAGAGTGTTTAAGTGTTTAATAAATAATTGGGAGTAATTATGAAAAAATTATTAGCAATACTACTATTATCTGTTACACTCTTTGGTGCAAACCTAGATTGGTCTAGTGATTATGAGCAAGCTTTAGTTGATGCAAAAAAAGAAAACAAACTTATTTATGTGTTTATTACAAGTGATAATTGTAAATGGTGTAAAAAGTTTGCAAATACAACACTTCAAGATGAAACTATCAAAAAAAGACTTTATAGTGAATTTATTACGATTAATATGTCACGGGATCAGCATACTATTCCTAAAATATTTGAAACGGCACCTGTCCCTCGCCACTACTTCACAGATGCACAAGGAAATATCCTTTATAGCTCTTTAGGACATCGTGGTGTGGCTTGCTTTGATGCTTTTATGGATAATGCTCAAGATAAACTAAAAGTTAGTAAATAAACAAAAGGAAATAATATAATGGAATTTGTACAAACAGATGATGCACCCTCGGCAATTGGACCTTACTCTCAAGCAGTAGTAGCAAATGGTATAGTTTATACTTCAGGTCAAATTGCACTTACTCCACAAGGTGGGGATGAGCTTTTAAGTGAAGATGTTGTTGTTCAAGCAGTTCGTGTGATGAAAAATCTTGAAGCAGTTCTTCTTGAGGCTGGTAGTTCTTTAGATAATGTACTTAAAACTACTATATTTTTAGCAGATATGAACGACTTCGCTCTTGTGAATGAAGTTTATTCTGAAGCTTTTGGTTCACATAAACCAGCTCGTGCAACAGTGGCAGTAAAAACACTTCCTAAAAATGCACTTGTCGAGGTAGATGCTGTGGCATTAGTAAAGTAAAATTGAGCTAAATTTTAATATTCATCAAGCATTAAACAAAACTTAAAGCTTGTTTGGGTAGAATTGCGAACTTTAATGTAGAAATACATATTTTTTAAGGACCACAAATGTACGCAATTATTAAGAATGGTGGTAAGCAGTATAAAGTGACAGAGGGTGATGAAATATCATTCGATAAGATGTCTCTTGATGCTGGTACTGTTATAGAAATCAAAGAAGTTTTAGCTGTTAACGCAGGTGAACTTGTATTCGGAGCTCCTTTTGTTGAAGGCGCAATCGTAACTGCTGTAGTTATGAATGAAGGACGTGATAGAAAAGTTATCACTTTTAAGAAACGTCGTCGTAAAGACAGTAAAGTTAAACGTGGTTTCAGAAGAGACTTCACTCGTGTTAGAATCACGAAAATAGCTGCATAAGCTAAACTAAACGTAGGAGCATAAAATGGCACATAAGAAAGGACAGGGTAGTACACAGAATAATCGTGACTCAGCTGGTAGAAGACTTGGTGTAAAAAAATACGGTGGAGAATCTGTTATCGCTGGTAACATTGTAATTCGTCAACGTGGAACTAAAGTTCACCCAGGTAAGAACATGGGAATGGGTAAAGATCATACTCTTTATGCATTAATTGATGGTGTTGTTAGATTCGAGAGAAAAGACAAAAAACGTCAACAAGTTTCTATTATACCTGCAGTATAATTCTACTTTTTTGGGCATCTGCCCAAAATAATCTACATTCGGAATTTCGATTCCAAACAAACTTCAAATATTTAACAATTTACTTTTCATTGTCAGCAGTAAATTTTTAAGTTTTTAAGTAACACAATATTAAGGAATACTAATGTTTACAGATAGCGTCGAATTAACAGTTTCATCTGGAAAAGGTGGACAAGGATGTGTAGCATTTCGTCGTGAAAAATTTGTACTCAATGGTGGTCCAAATGGTGGTGATGGTGGAAAAGGTGGTGATGTTTACTTTAAATGTGACAACAACACTCACACACTTTCCCATTTTCAAAGAAAGATGCACATTAAAGCTGATGGTGGAAAACCAGGTGAAGGTAGAAACTGTACTGGAAAATCTGGAGATAAAAAAGTTATTATCGTTCCACCTGGAACACAGATAATAGACCAAGAAACAGGTGATGTCCTCTTTGATATGACAACAAATGGTCAAGAAGAGAAGTTTATTCTAGGTGGTAAAGGTGGACTTGGAAATACTCACTTTAAATCACCTACAAACCAAAGGCCAACATATGCACAACCAGGTGAAAAAGGTGAGACTAGAGCTATTAAACTGGACCTTAAACTTATTGCTGACATCGGTTTAGTTGGTTTTCCAAATGTTGGAAAGTCTACACTTATCTCAACTGTATCAAACGCGAGACCTGAGATTGCTAACTATGAGTTTACAACACTTACTCCTAAACTTGGTCAAGTGAATATTGGAGATTATGAGTCATTTGTAATGGCTGATATTCCAGGAATTATTGGTGGGGCACATGAAGGTAAAGGTTTAGGTATTCAGTTCTTACGTCATATAGAGCGAACAAAAATTCTTTTATATATGGTTGACTTAGGAAACTATAGAGAACTAAAAGAGCAAATAGAAGTACTAAAAGATGAGATAGCTTCATTCTCTGAAGTCCTTGGTTCTTCTAAGTTCGCTATTGCCCTTACACGTGTGGATGTAATTCCTCCTGATGAGATAGAAGCTCTTGTAAATGATTTTTTAGCCCTTTTAGGTTTAGAAAAATCATATACAAATGAGTTTAACTTTGATGTAAATATGCCTTTTTATGTACAAGATTCAGCATCTGATGAGTTAGGCTTCGATATAGAAAAGCCATATTTTGTCGCACCTATCTCTTCTCCTGCACATAAAAATATAGAAGCACTAAAGCATGCACTCTTTAATCTCGTACAAACAGATAGAATATAAGGTTTAAAATGAGACGTATAGTTGTTAAAGTTGGAAGTGCAGTTTTAACAAAAGATGGGGAAATCGCATTACAAAGGATGCAAGCACTTGTCGTATTTATTGCTCAACTGAAAAAAAATAATGAAGTTATTTTAGTCTCTTCTGGAGCTGTATCAGCTGGCTATAGTGTTGTAAAACTAGACAGGACTATACTTTCAAATAAACAAGCACTTGCGGCAATTGGACAACCTATACTTTTAGCTAAGTATGCTTCAAAATTTCTCCCTTTTGATATTATCACTTCTCAGGTCTTAGTAACTGATGCAAACCTAAATAAAAAAGCTGATATATCACGTATAAATAGTACTATAGACACACTTTTAAGTAACAATATTTTACCCATCATCAATGAAAATGATGCAACTGCAACTGATGAGTTAGAAGTAGGGGACAATGACCAACTTTCTGCATATATAGCAAAAAATACTAATGCTGACATACTAATTATACTTTCAGATATTGATGCTTACTATGATGCTGACCCTCGTACTCATAATGAAGCAAAAGTTTTAAAAGTTGTAAGTAAAATTAGTGAAGAAGAACTCTCTCGTGAAGCAACACCAAATGATATTTTTGCAACGGGTGGAATAGTGACAAAACTTAAAGCTGCTGCATATTTATTAGAATCAAATATAGATATGTTTTTAGCAAGTGGATTTGATTTAGATGATGTCAAAGAGTTTATGTTAAATTCCAAACATAATGGTGGTACACTTTTTACAAAGGAAAAAAGATGAATGTAATCTTTATGGGTACCCCTGATTATGCACAGAAAATTTTACAAAGGTTAATATCTGAAGTTTCTATAAATGTTGTGGCAGTTTACACTCAACCAGATAAGCCAGTAGGACGTAAAAAAATTATGACTGCACCTGAAGTTAAAACTTTAGCACAAGAACATAATATTGAAGTATATCAGCCAAATAGACTTCGTGATGAAGAAGTTGTAGTAGATCTTTTAAAGATAAAGTGTGACTATATAGTTGTAGCAGCTTATGGACAGATACTACCCTCTGCTATACTTAATCATGCTCCTTGCATTAATCTTCATGCTTCTGTACTCCCTCAGTATCGTGGAGCAAGTCCCATTCAACAAACACTTCTTAATGATGATGCACTTACAGGTGTAACGGCAATGCTAATGGAAGAAGGTCTTGATACGGGTGATATATTAAAAATAGATACTATTAATGTTCCCAAAGAGATGATGCTTGAAACTCTTTTTGATAGGCTTACTCAAACAGCTGTTGATTTAACAGTTGATGTACTTCAAAACTTTGCTTCATATATACCAAACAAACAAGATGAAACGCAGGCTACTCATTGTAAGAAAATATCTAAAGCAGATGGAAGAGTGAGCTTTGATGATGCACACTCTCTTTACAATAAGTATAGGGCTTTTACTCCTTGGCCTGGAATTTATTTAGAAAGTGGTTTAAAGTTGAAAAAAATTGAACTTGTAGATAAATGTAATCTTGGAGAAGCTGGAAAAATTCTTGAAATAAATAATGATTCAATAGTAATTTCTTGTGCAAAGGGAAGTATAAAAGTATATACTGTGCAACCACAATCAAAAAAAGAGATGAGTATTATCTCTTATATTAACGGAAAAAGACTAGCAGTTGAAGACACTTTATTTTGAGACACTTCCCTCTACACAACTGTATCTAAAAGAGTTACTAAAAAGTACTAAACCCTCTTTACCTTTGGCAATCGTATGTGAGATACAAATGCAAGGTGTTGGAAGTCGTAACAACTCATGGGTTTCTCAAAAAGGAAACCTTTTTTTATCTTTTGCTTTACCCCTAAGTAATCTGCCTCAAGATTTAAAACTAGAATCAGCTTCTATCTATTTTTCATATCTATTAAAAGAAACACTTGAGGATTTAGGGTCTAAAGTTTTTCTTAAATGGCCTAATGACTTGTACCTAAATGAAGAAAAAATCGGGGGTATGATAACAAATATTGTAAATGATGTTATTGTATGTGGTGTTGGTTTAAATTTAATAAAATCCTCAGATGGCTTTGCATGCTTAGATTTAGAGCTAGATAAAAATATTATACTAAAAAGTTATTTTAACAAAATAGAAAAAAAACTATCATGGAAGCAAGTTTTTAGCAAATATAAGATAAACTTTTGTACAAATCAAAATTTCTTCACACATGTAAAAGGTATAAAAGTTTCACTTAATGAAGCAGTCCTACAAAATGATGGAAGTTTGAATATTAATGGTGAGAGGATATATAGTTTAAGATGAGTGAAGTAATAGTAATTGCAAATCAAAAAGGTGGGGTTGGTAAAACAACAACAGCTGTTAACTTAGCCGCATCACTTGCAGTAGCAGAGAAAAAAGTACTCTTAATAGATTCAGATCCTCAAGCAAATGCAACAACTTCATTTGGTTTTCATCGTAATGATTATGAGTTTAATATTTACCATGTACTTATTGGTACAAAAAAGTTAAAAGATATAATCCTAAAATCAGACCTACCAACTCTTCATTTAGCCCCATCTAACATAGGTTTAGTTGGAATTGAGAAAGAGTATTATGATACTGACAAAGCAAAAGGACGTGAACTAGTTCTTAAAAATGCTATAGCAAATGTTAAAAAAGATTATGACTATATTATTATTGATTCACCTCCTGCACTTGGTCCTATGACTATAAATGCACTCTCAGCATCAAACTCAGTTATCATTCCTATTCAATGTGAATTTTTTGCACTAGAGGGTCTTGCACAACTTTTAAATACTGTTAAACTTGTTAAAAAATCTATAAATCCGAAACTGAGTGTAAAAGGCTTTTTACCTACAATGTTCAGCTCTCAAAACAACCTCTCTAAGCAGGTTTTTGCAGATTTAAAACAGCACTTTAAAGGAAAGTTTTTTAAAGATGAGAGTGATAAATATATAGTAGTTCCTAGAAATGTAAAACTTGCAGAAGCACCATCTTTTGGTAAACCTGCAATACTTTATGATGTAAGATCAAGCGGTTCAATCGCTTATCAAAATTTAGCACAAGCGATAATTAAATAATGAAGACACAAAAACTTGGACGCGGGTTAGATGCCCTTTTAGGCGAGATTGATGAAGCATACGAGAACGAAGGTTCTCGGCGCGATATAGTTTTAGAGATAGCACTTAAAGACATTAGACCTAATCCATTTCAACCTAGAAAAACTTTTAATGAGGCATCTTTAGTAGAACTAGCAGAGTCTATTAAAGAAGATGGTTTACTCCAACCAATTGTTGTTACAGAAGATATAGATGGTTATGTTCTTATCGCTGGTGAGAGAAGGTTTCGTGCAAGTAAATTAGCAAAACTCAAAGAGATACGTGCAGTTGTATTAAATTCTGATGAGCAAAAAATGCGTCAGTTTGCATTGATAGAAAATATTCAGCGTGAAGAATTAAACTCGATTGAACTTGCAGTTGCC
>DQSP01000128.1 GCA_015663215.1 Sulfurimonas sp. | reverse complement strand
TTCACTTGTTGTCCTTTTTGATGTTGTCTTGGTGGGCTTGAACAGTGTGCATATTAAAGATGTAAGGTTTGAGTGTGAGTACTAAGTCAAAGATGAGTTCATAGCGTGCATCATGAGAAACCGCATCGTCTTGCAGTAGTTTTGAGCCTACTTCGTTTTCTTTTTGTGCCAAAACTTTGGCATCACTTACATAGGCATCTAACAAGGCACAGTCTAAGCCTAGTACTTCTGCACGTTGGAGTATCTGTGCGACTTCTACTTCTTTGCTAGAAAAACCTTTGGCTCGTTCAAACAAATACCCTTTACTTTGATACGATGCTAAGGTAGCTTCATCTATGCCAAGTTGAGAAAGAAAATCTTCTTTACTGTACCACTTACTGTCCCGCCCTCCAGAGATAATCTCTAAAGAACTCGCCATCATTTCAAAGCTTCCATCAAAGTCAAAGTTGTTGTCTTGAAAGATAGATTTTATCTCTGAGATAGAGTAAGAAAAGTTATGCTGTAGGTATTTGATAAATTTAAGTATTTGTACACAAGACTCATCATAGAGGTGTACATTTGGTTTGGGTTTTTGAGGTTCGGGGAGTATGCCCTCTTTGATGTAGAAGAGTATGGTCGATTTGCTCTCATCGCTTTCTGCCATGAGTTCTTTCATTTTAAGTGCCATCACTAGTCCTTTTTATTTTAGAGACCACAGAACAATAGACTTCTGTGAAAGTACCTATTGTGCTGTGGTCTCTTTAACTAGTGACAGTATAAACTATTTAACCTTAAAGTGTAGAGTGTTGCTTTACACTTTTAATGTTATACTTATTTTACTCTTCTATCTCTTTTTCATCAACTGCGAGTGATTCACCAAAGCCTAAGGCTTCTTTTACCTTGGCATCTATCTCTGCCATCATCTCTGGGTTTTCTTTTATAGTTATCTTGGCATTTTCTTTACCTTGACCAAGTTTATGAGCCCCATACGAGAACCACGCACCAGACTTGTCTACGATGTCCATCTTGATACCATAGTCAATAAGCTCTCCCACATACGAGATACCCTCACCAAACATGATGTCAAACTCTGCTTGTCTAAATGGTGGTGCAACTTTGTTTTTTACAACTTTGGCTTTGACACGATTACCGATGCTTGACTCCCCTGCTTTCAGTGTAGCAATACGTCTTACATCAATTCTCACCGAACAGTAAAACTTCAATGCATTGCCACCTGAAGTTGTCTCTGGGCTACCATACCCCATAGTACCAATCTTCATACGAATTTGGTTGATGAAAATCACCGTAGTGTTTGTCTTGTGTAAGATGGCTGTAAGTTTACGAAGTGCTTGAGACATTAGCCTAGCTTGCAGTCCTACATGCGTATCACCCATATCTCCCTCAATCTCTGCTTTCGGAGTAAGGGCTGCTACTGAATCCACCACTATAAGATCGACAGCACCTGAACGGGCTAAAGTCTCTAGTACATCTAGTGCCTGCTCACCAAAATCTGGCTGAGAAACCAAAAGATTATCTGTATCTACCCCTAAGTTTTTAGCATACATAACATCAAGTGCATGTTCTGCATCTATAAAGGCACACACCATCTCTTTTTTCTGAGCGGAAGCAATGGTCTGAAGTGCCAAAGTCGTTTTACCAGAAGACTCAGGTCCATAAATTTCTATGACACGTCCTTGAGGTATACCACCAATCCCTAGTGCCATATCAAGCCCAAGTGACCCCGTAGAGATACACTCAATAGGTTCAAACTCTTTGTCCCCGAGTCTCATAAGTGTCCCTTTACCAAACGTTTTATCTATTTGTTTAATAGCCATATCTAATGCTTTTTGTTTTTGTGCGTCCATTGCCATAGTCATCTCCTTAACCTTTATGTTAGAGTAATTTTATCCAAATAAACATTGAATAAGTTTTATGTTTTATTTAGTCATGTTGGTAGTTTAATACAATTTTTGGGGAAAAGGCAAAAACATTGTAAATTGACATATTTTTGCCAAAATACTAAGTTTTCTCCTGAAAGTTCAAATACTAAAACAAGGTTACACTTTGCCAAAAAACACCCAGTTAGTCCACGCTCTAGGTACCGATGCGTCATTATCTAGCAACTTTTTAGCACTTCGAAATTGTGTGTCTACCCTCTCATTTCATAAATCAAAAGATAAATTAGCAAATGCCCCTTCGACACTGAGTGTACTCTTATAGCGAGCACCTAGTACCCTTACCTTTTTTGTCTGTAAGTCGCATAGTGCAATGCGGAAATTCATGCCCATTTGTGGCTCGACGATACAAATGATTTTTCCTTCATATTCTCGTGTGGTGTGGATGATGCCCTGTAGTTTTGGGAAAAAGTACTTTGGGTAACTAAGCGGTGTAATCTCAACAATCTTAATCTGCTCATTTTTTTCAAGGGTGTCTAGTATAAGCTGTGCATCTTCCATGCACTCAAATTGTACACACCAATCGTCAAACACTTTATTGAAATGTTTTAAATCTTCATCTAAAAAACCTCCGACAAGTGACTGTAAGGTAAATAGCCCTATTTTGTGTACATTCATTTCTGTAACCAATGTCCTAGTAGTACAGTCACCACCGTTTCTGTTCTTAGGATTCTTTCTCCTAAACTAACAGAGGTGCAACCGTGTTTGCAGAGTAAGTCCACCTCATAATCTATCCACCCACCTTCTGCACCGATACATAGTACTTTTGGCATAGTGTCTTTAGTGCTAGTTTTACACTTTACAGCCTCAAGATAGGTTTTCCAAGACTGTGTAGCATAGGGATGAGCGATGACTGCATGACTTTGCTCCCCCTCTGCTTTTTTATCTACCAATAAAGCAGGCAAATCGTCTTCAACGAATGGTTTAAAACGTTTTTTAAACTCAACCACTAACGGTACGGTATCTATAGCTTGTTGTAAACCTTCAAAAACAAACTCGTCTATACGGTTCAGTAGAGGGCTTTGCCAATAACTTTTTTGCGTACGGTAACCATTGACTATAATAAGTTTATTGACCCCAAGAGATGCCATATCCATAATCAACCTACGTAGTACTTTTGGACGTGGCAAAGCAAGAATAATGGTTAG
>DQSP01000259.1 GCA_015663215.1 Sulfurimonas sp. | reverse complement strand
GGAACTGCACGATACAGCTCAGGAACTCTCATAGTCATTGTACCACTATGCCAGTGCTCAAGAACACGACCTGTACATAACCATAATGGGAATTTACTATCTGGCATCTCTGGTGGATCCATGTATGGACGAGCAAAGATTTTAGCTTTATTTTTAAGAGCTAGTTTACCTTTAGATTTTTCTGGTCCAGTTAGATTACCTTGAAGAAGTTTTTTAGCTAGCGGTCCGTAAAATGCATGTGAGTTACCAGTTTTAGCAGTAGCTTTTCTTGCATATGGATCGTATTTAGCATTAAATCTCCATTGTGTTTCTTTACCATCAACAACTGGCCATTTAAGACCTCTAACTTTATGATATACATCAAATGGTGCAAGATCATGTGCATGACCTCTACCAAAGCTTGCATACTCTTCAAAAAGTGCTTTGTGAATAAAGAAACCATAACCTTTCCACTCTTTACCATCACTACCGATTACTCCTCTACTGTCACCTTTAGTTTCAGTATCATCAAATCCAGCTGCGATTGGGTCATTCATTTTATATGATTTATATTTTTTATTTGCAAAAAGAATATCAAACATAGTTGTATCTTCACTGTAACCCATAGCTTTTGCTTTTGCGATTACATCAGGAAGAGTTTTCTTACTACCATCTTTATTTTTACCACGAAGTGGTTGAGCACCCCAAAGATCTTTAACTGTAAATCTTTTTGAAAGCTCTACCCATTGCCAAGTATCACTCATAGAATCACCTACTGGAAGTACTTGTTGTTTCCAATGTTGAGTTCTTCTCTCAGCGTTTCCGTATGCTCCCCATTTCTCATAGATCATAGCAGTTGGAAGTATAAGATCTGAAACTTTAGCAGAAATACCTGGATAACCGTCACTACAAACGATGAAGTTATCCATCTCTCTTGCTGCTTTAATCCAGTGATTTGCATTTGCACTATCTTGGTAAGGATTACAAACATTTATCCAAGCAAATTTAACAACACCATCTTCTATATCTCTATGAATTTTCATGATATGTTGGTTGCCTACTGGATTTAGAGTTCCTTCAGGAATTTCCCAAACTTTTTCACATATTTTTCTATGTTTACCATTTTTTACCATCATATCAGCAGGAAGTCTGTGACAGAATGTTCCTACTTCTCTTGCAGTACCACAAGCTGAAGGTTGACCAGTAAGTGAGAATGCTCCAGAACCTGGTTTAGCTTGCTTGTTTAGCAAGAAGTGAACATTATAAGAAAGTGTATTCACCCAAGTACCACGAGTATGTTGATTCATACCCATTGTCCAAAATGATACAACTTTTCTATCTTTTTCTATATAAAGTGCAGCTAGTGCTTTAAGTTTCTTTTGAAAACTTTCAATACTCTCGTTTGGATCACCTTTTGAAACTTTTGCAGTATACTCAACTGTGTAAGGGTCTAAGAATTTTTTGTACTCTTCAAAAGATATATGCCAGTGTTTAAGACCAGCTGGCTTATTAACCATTTTATCTCCAGCTTTGTAACCATAAGGTGCAAGTGCAGGAGCTTCTTTTTCAGAAACTATTTTACTCATCTCTTTAGAAACAATTTCCATTTCTGCAGCAGAGTATTTACCATCTTTAAGTGATTTCTCACCTGTTCTTCTCATACCATAACCCATATTTACCGGACTTGCACAGAAAACGATATGTTTTTTGATAAAATCCCAATCAATAGCTTCTGGATGATTGTAAACGATTTCTCTAGCTACATAGTTCCACATAGCAAGATCAGTATTTGGTGAGAAAATAATCTCAATATCAGCCAAATCTGAAGTTCTCTGAGTATATGTAGAGAGATTTACAACTTTAACACGATCTGGATCTGATAGTTTTCTATCAGTTACTCTTGACCATAGTATTGGATGCATCTCAGCCATGTTTGCACCCCAAGATATGATAGTATCAGTAAGCTCGATATCATCATAACAACCTGATGGCTCATCAATACCAAATGTTTGGTAAAAACCAACAACAGCAGATGCCATACAGTGACGAGCATTTGGATCGATTGCATTTGATCTAAACCCAGCCTTCATCATCTTTTGTGCAGCAACACCTTCCATAACTGTATATTGCCCGGAAGCAAATACAGCAACACCCTCAGGTCCGCTAGCTTTAAGTGCTTTTTTAATATGAAATTCCATCTCATCAAAAGCTCTTTCCCAACTTACAGCTGCAAATTTACCTTTTTTGTCAAACTTGCCATCAGCACCAACACGAAGTAGTGGCTTAGTAAGTCTATCTTCTCCATACATGATCTTCGCATTAAAATAACCTTTAATACAGTTAAGACCTCTGTTTACCGGAGCAGCAGGATCACCTTTAACAGCAACAATCTTTCCACCTTTTGTAGCCAACATGATACCGCAACCAGTACCACAAAATCTACAAGCTGCCTTGTCCCATCTCCAATCCTTCTGACCAGCTGCAGCTGCAGCTTCGGCCTCTTGAGGGATAGATATTCCAACAGCAGCAGCAGCGGTTGCAGCAGCAGTTGACTTCAAAAAATTACGTCTTGAAATTGACATTTTTCCTCCTTGTCGAATTTTATCGCTATTACGCAATACAACATTTTAGC
>DQSP01000236.1 GCA_015663215.1 Sulfurimonas sp. | reverse complement strand
TTGCAAGTTCACTTAGCCGGATGTTTTGAGGACGTGGATTTACTTCTAGAAGTTGTGCAGCAAGTTCTGCCTGTGTTGCAGCTTGGGCTGCAGCAGAAGATGCAAGAATAGCATCATTTTGAACTTCTTGGAGGTTTGAGAGTTCATCTACGAGTATGGTATGGAGTTCTTCTTTGTTAAGATCAAACATTATTTCATCTGTTTGTTCTGTTGATTGTGTTTGATTTTCTTGTGAGTTAGAATCAGCAAGTGTTACATTAATAGTTTCTTGTTTATTAGCTATCTCTGCAAACTTACTTTCTACACTAGAGTCTGAGGATGTAGTCTCTTCTCCTGCTTCTGTTTGGGTCTCTTCTGATGAGTTTTGAGTTACATCATCGGCGGTTTCATCATCACTCTGATTAAAAAGTTTTTGAATATTCTCACTACTAGTAACAGTTTCATCCGTAGAAAATGCTACATCAATAAGTGAGTTGTCAAATATTTGAGTATTTTGACCTAATAGTACCAAGTCTGTTCCATCTCCAAGTGCAAAAATAATGCTATTTGTTACACTGTTACCATCTGCACCTACAACTACTGCATCCTGCGGTACGAGTGATCCTTTTGTTAATTCACTTAATGAACCATCACTCCCTTTAATATAAAAAGTACCATCAACACTTAAAACTTTTGCTACATCTGCTGCCATAATTAACTCCTCAAATTTTTTTAATTATTAGAGTATAGTATGAAATTAATTTTTTACATACTGTACCTAGGTCTAAAAATATTAGATTTATGACTTATGCAAGAAGTCTAGTGTATAATCTTTTATGATGATTTTAAGGATGTATTTATTTATTGTCTTTGTTTTTAGTTCTTTAGGTGCACAGGACCTAATTACAGATAAAATAAAACAAGAAGCTAAAGTTAAGTATGGTATTCGTGCACAAAATCGTTTTAAAGACATAGAGAGTTCTCTTCTTGATAAACTCCATAATGCATCAGAGATGAAAAAACTCAACTTTGTAAACACATGGGTGAATGCTACAAGGTATAAGAGTGATAAATCTCTTTATGGAGTAAATGATTACTGGGCGACATTGTATGAGTTTATAGGGAAAAATGCAGGAGATTGTGAAGACTATACTATTGCAAAGTACTATATACTTAAAGAGTTGGGAGTTGACCCAAGACGTATGAAGTTTACTTATGTCGTTTATAAAAACAGGTCTGGAAAAAAAATTTCACATATGGTCTTATCGTATCTCAAGGTACTTAAACCAAAAAGTAGAGAGGATATCTTAATCTTAGATAATAACAATAGGCTCATTTTACCTGCCACTAAACGCAGTGACATAGTAAAAGTTGTAAAGATGATAAATGGTGATACCGGTCCAAAATCGAAAAAATGGAAAAAACTTGAATATAATATGAAAAGGAAAAAATTATGACACTCTTTAAGCAACTAGCACTTGTTGTTTCTATAATAATTATCGTAATACTTGGTGCTGTTATGTATGTAAACTACACATCTGCAAAACAAGACATGATAGATGGATTATATGAAAGTACAGTCAATAATATATCAACCCTTAGTAGTAAGATTGCTGAAGCTAATGGTCATGAAGCACTTGTTATTAGTACCATAGATGCAGAGTTTGATGGGGGTTATTATGGACTTATAGAATATACTTCAAATGATGGAATGTTTGAATATAAACAAGTTGATGATGATGTCGTTGTAGGTGTTCCTCCTTGGTTTATAGAGTATACAGATATTCAATCCATAAAAATTACAAATGATGTTGCACAAGGTTGGGTACCTCTAGGTCAAGTTACAGTGATGGGGGATACAGCTGTTGTTTATAAGGCACTCTATAAAATGCTTATAAAGCTATTATATCTTTTTGGAATTTTTGTAAGTGTTGCCTTAATCATTTTAAATATATTACTTCATTTTGTACTAAAACCATTAAAACAGATTCAAAATCAAGCAGAATCAATCTTGAAAAATGAGTTTGTCATTCAAGAAAAAGAGCCTTATACTACTGAGTTTAAAGATGTAGTTAAAGGTATGAACTCTATGGTGAAAAAAGTAGAAGAGATCTTCTCCAAAGCAAATGAGTCTGCAAAAAGAAACCGTGAACTTCTTTATACTGAGCCTATTACAGGACTTTATAATCGTCGCTACATGATGCTCAAACTTCCTGAACTCTTAGAACAAAACAACAGTATAAATGGGGGAACAGTTCTTTTTATAGCACTCAGTAGTACAGAAGTTATGAATCAACTTATAAGTAGAAGACATGCAAATAACTTAATAATTGCATTTACTAAAGTGTTTGATAATCTAACGCAAAAATTTGAAGATAAATTAACGAGTCGCTTGAATGAAACAGAATTTATACTTATTCTCCCAGAGTGTGAAGCAAATGAAGCACAGGAGATAGCTGAGCAGATAAATAGTGGTTTTGTGGAATTACTAGAAAAAAATAGTATGACTTTAGATAATGTACATATCAACATAGGACTTTATCGTTATAACAGTGGTATAGATATTGCTGACCTACTTACACGTTCAGATACTGCACTCTCAAATGCAATAGCCGGTGAAAAAAGTATTAGCAACTTGTATGAAAAAGATAAGCAAAAGACACTTCCTAAAGAGCAGTGGAGAACCATAATAGAAAATGCAATCAAAGAAAATAGTTTCACATATGGATCTTTACAAGTCATTAATACTAAAACAGATATTATTTTATATGAATCATTAAAGTATAACATTTATGGTAGTGATGCAAAAGAGTATCTTTATAAAGACTTTATAGCCCCTGTAATTAACCTTGGACACTCAGTAGATATGCATATTGCTGTTTTAAAAGATCTCTTGAGTAAAGAGTCAGAGTATAAAGATATAAGATGTACTTTTAAACTACCAAATGAGTTTTTTAGAGAAAAAAAATCTTTAGAATCTTTAGAAAACTTGTTACGAGAGTATCATACAAGTGGTAATATAAAATTATCATTTGAAATTGCTGATAATTTCATAATTAAAAACTTACAACTTGTAAAAAGTTTTATAAATATTTTTAATAAATATGGATATGGTTTTGGAATATATGCTTTTACAGGTGAGTCGTATGATTATTCTTACCTCAAAGAGTTAAATCCTTCTTTTATAAAAGTAGATTGCACATTTTTATTTGACCAGTCAGATGAGTCGATGAATGCACTCTTTCTGATAACAAACTCTTTAGGAATTGAACTTATAGCGACACTTATAAACTCTGAAGACGATGTAAAACACTTAAATCTGTTACACATTGATTTAATTCAAATAAAAGTGAGTCGTAGTTAAAGAAAACTCTTTCTAAGCACCATTACAGTAAAATAAAAAAATTATTTAATCAAGGTGTTTATAATGGCTACAGTTAGTATGAGTGATATAAAAAAAGGTGTACGTTTAATAGTTGGAGAAGTTCCATATAAAATCGTTGAATTTCAACATGTAAAACCAGGTAAGGGTGCTGCATTTGTACGTATGAAAATGAAAAGTTTTTTAAATGGTAAGGTCGTTGAAAAAACTGTTCATGCAGGTGATAAGTTTGAAGTACCTGTTATTGAGTATAAAACGATGCAGTATCTTTATGATGATGGTGATATGTACCAGTTTATGGACAATGAAACTTACGATCAACTTGGCTTAGAGTATGCTCAGTGCGAAGATGCTGCTAAATGGTTTAAAGATGGAATAAATGTAGAAATTATTTTTTTCAAGAATAAAGCTATTTCAGTTCAAGCTCCAGAATTTATGGAACTAATCGTTACAGATACTCCTCCAAACTTTAAAGGTGACACTTCAAGTGGTAGTAAAAAACCAGCGACATTAGAAACAGGTGCTGTTGTCCAAGTTCCTTACCATGTTCTTGTAGACGATTTAGTTAAAGTAAATACGATTGAGTGTGAATTTTTAGGAAAAGTAAAATAAAATAGTACTCTAAGCACAAAAAAAAGCTTGTTTAGAGTATATTTAAATATATAATTTTACTCAAGGTTGAAAAAATCAAATCAATTTTCCTTATATGTTTCTTCTTTATCCTTCCTCTCTTTAGTGCAGAACTTATCCAACCTATAACTATTCCTCAAAATATAGATAAAGAAAAAGCATCTCTAGGAGAGGAACTTTTTTTTGATATTCGTCTCTCTGTGGATGATAGTGTTTCATGTGCAAGCTGTCATAATATTTATGAATGTGGTGCTGACAATAAAGCACTTTCTATTGGAGTAGGGGGGGTAAAAAAGGGGTATTAAACGCACCAACTGTTTTTAATGCTGTCTATAATTTTCGTCAGTTTTGGGATGGGAGAGCAGAAGATCTTAAAGCACAAGTG
>DQSP01000201.1 GCA_015663215.1 Sulfurimonas sp. | reverse complement strand
TGATGGTCGTCCTACTTACTTAGCAGGTGACATCGTCTACCACAACCAAAAATTTGAACGCGGTTACGATCAGTACATTAACATCTGGGGAGCTGACCACCATGGTTATATCCCTCGTGTAAACGCAGCTATAGATTTTTTAGGTTATGACTCAAACAAGCTTGAAGTACTTTTAGCTCAAATGGTTTCCCTTCTTAAAGATGGTGAACCTTACAAGATGAGTAAACGTGCAGGTAATGTAATACTTATGAGTGATATAGTAGATGAGATAGGTTCAGATGCCTTGCGTTTTATCTTTGCTTCAAAGAAGTCTGACACTGCATTAGAGTTTGACCTTGCTGAGTTTAAAAAGCAAGATAGCTCAAACCCTATCTTTTACATTCAGTATGCACATGCTAGGATTCAAACACTACTGAGTAAAGCTACGGTTTCTCGTGAAGATATTAATAGTGCTAGTTTGAAAAACTTAGGAGAAAATGCAGATACACTTCTTTTTGATGCACTTTTACTTCCTGAAGTTGTAGAAGATGCATTTAACTCTCGACAAGTACAAAAACTACCTGATTATTTAAAATCATTAGCAGCATCATTGCATAAGTTTTACTATGATGTTCGCATGATAGGAACACCTGATGAAGCAAAACTACTGAAACTGCTTTTAGTAGTGGCATTAAGCATTAAAACGGGTCTTTCTCTTATGGGCATAGAAGCTAAAGATAGAATGATTAAGGCAGAGGAAGTATAAATGATAATCCCAGATAATAGAACAGGTTTCTCAATGAAGGTTGAGGGTATTTCCCTTATACGTCCTGACTTATATGTGATAGCAGCAGAATTAGGGATTCAAACTAAAGATATATTGTTTGAAAACAAGATACTGACTATTTACAATACTTCTAAAGTGTGTCAAGAGATTGTAGATGATAATGCTTTAGCAGCTTTTGTAGCAATGGCAATTAGCATCTCTCCTGATGATATTAGTGAGATGACTGCTGTCAAAGCAAAACCTAAAGTTATAGAAATAGAAGGTGTGTTTGATGACGATGACGACGACTAAGTCTTAGTGGTGCAGATGTGTTAAATCTGCATGTCCATAATAGATTTCTTCATTTTCATCAACAAGATGAGATTTAAATAAGCTTTGTGCTTTGAGTCTTGTTTTTGTGTCAAAGTAAATCAACATATTTCTTGAAAATATATAATCAAACTTCTGTAACTTCTGAAATTCACTCTCAAATATATTGATACACATAAAAGTCACTTTGTCTTTTACTTCTTGATTTAGATGGTACTTATCCTCTTTTTTCGTAAAATATCTTTTTCTGATGTCTTGAGATAAATTTCGTACGGCTTTTTCATTATAAATAGCTTTTTGAGCACTTCGAATAGCGTTTAAAGATATATCTATACCTGTGACGTGAAACCTACTCTCTTGCACCCCCGCTGAGAGTAGAGCTATAACTATACTATACGGTTCTTCTCCGTGTGCTGATGGGGCACAAAGGATTTTTACATTTTTTGATGATGATTTTATTTTTTGAGTAAGTTCTTCTATTTGGTGTAGTTCCCTGTCAAAATAGCTCTCGTTTGTTGTTAGATAGTCAGTTAGTTCTTGGTGTAAAATTTTATCACTTTGTATGTGTTGTAAGCATGTAGCGAAACTAGAAATTTTATGTGTTCGACAAAAGCTTGTGACCTTGCTTTTAAAAATAATTTTTTGATCCTCAAAATCAATTCCTGTGCTATTTTTAAAGTATACAGATATAGCAGGTATATTTTCAAAGTCTTTAGCTAGTGCAACTTTTGTGGACTCGTGAGAAACCTTTTGTACTTTAAAAAAATCAAACATTAATTTACTCCAAATTTATTTATAGTATTGATAATCTCTTGGATTGATAAAACTTTTACATCTTTTGAAACTTCTTTGGCTCGCTGTGGCATACCATACACAGCAGAACATGCTTCGTTTACTGCTATACATGAGGCATCTATAGCACATAAAGTCCCAATGCCTTTAGCCCCATCATCGCCAATACCTGTTAGTATACAGGCTAAAATATCAATCTCAGGGGAAATATGAGAGCATGAAGTGAAAAGTGCATTAATATTAGGGTTATAAATATCTTTAGAATCTGTTTTGATTTCAAAAAGTAGTTTCGTATCTTCTTGTATTATACGAGAGTGCTTTGAAACGATATAGACAGTATTAGAATTTAATACTTCAAGAGTATGTGCTACTTTTACTGATAGGTGAGTATTTGCATCCATATGAGAAGCAAACGAAGCGATAAATTCATCGCCCATATGCTGTGCAATAATTATAGGTGAATTAAAATTATCTGGAAGTGATTTTAGGATTTTTTTAATATCACTAGGTCCTCCGGTAGAGGCACCTATGAGAATTAATTTATTTGGTTGTAAAAGTTTCAAGTTTTTCGTGCAGGGCTTGAGTCATAGCATTAAGGTGGTCAGCTGCAGATGCAATCTCTTCAACATTTCTTGCGTTTACAGATGATATGTCATTGATTTTTTCTACATGCACAACAATAGTTTTTACACTATCACCCGTTAGAGTAAAGTCTTGAACTGTTTTATCAGAAGCTATAACTGCTTTGTTTACTATTTGGGCTGTTATAGTTATCTTGCCTTCAACATCAGATGCTACAACTGCTAGCTGCTCTATCTCTTTAGCTCCAATATTCATCTGAGCACTTAAATCATTGATAGACTGAACAATTACATTTATAGTAGCATTGATTTCTGCTAAAGATTTTTGTGTACGCTCAGCAAGTTTGCGAACTTCATCCGCAACAACTGCAAAACCACGACCATGCTCTCCTGCACGAGCAGCTTCTATGGCTGCATTAAGTGCGAGAAGATTTGTCTGGTCTGCAATGTCTGAGATGACTGTAAGTACATCTTTTACCTGCTGTGTTTCATTTGAAACCTGTTCCATCTTTTGTGCTAGATCCATTTCATTTTCTGCAGTTTCTTGAACCTTTGTTGTGAGGTTGATTATGTCATCTTTGGCATCATTAAGTGTTTCATTGGCTTTGAGTATTCCGTTTTTGCTCTCTATAGCATCATC
>DQSP01000190.1 GCA_015663215.1 Sulfurimonas sp. | reverse complement strand
ATTTGGATTTCCTGCTACCCATGAAGCGATATGAGTATCTTCACTTAACATCACCAAAGTCTCTACTGATGTGTTAAAGTGTTCTGCAACAAACTGACGTACAATATCGTTTTCATTCTTCGCTAAAATATCTAAAGTCTCTGTAGATGTGTTTGGGTGTGCTGCTACTTGAAGAAGAACAAATCCATCGGCATCTTCGATAAGCCCGTGTAAAACCTCTGCTGTTGTAGTTTTATCTTTTGCAATTAATAGTGCTTCCATAGTTGTCATGAGTTTTACCTTGAAATGTTTATTTTAAATTATAAAGCGAATTATAGCGAATGGAGTTTAAAGGGGTATAGGATTTTATTTACAAGTATTTTATCAAAGCATTAGTAAACTTCTTTTGAGGGCGAAGAACTACTTAAACTTCTTCACCAAATATATCCCAATTCCTACACCGACAAATATCAGAGCTACTGTGACTCCGATAAATTCGAATGAGACTGGCTGTGAAAAGTTAGGCACCTACAACTTCCGCGCAACGTTTACAGGCACACTCTTCTTTCTCAGACTGAAACTTCCAACATCTTGGACATTTGTGTGCAGTTGCTTTTACTATTGTAAAAGTGTCTTCGTTTACTTTGAAACTTCCAAGAGCATCTTCCTCAGGTTTGTCTTCTAACACACTGCTTACTACAAACCAGTCCTCAGCATCTACACTCTCAAGAGAGAGAACTTCTTTTGACTCTGTGTGTATGACTAACTCTAAAGTACTTTTGATGATTTTCTCTTTTTTGAGTCCATCTACAACAGATCCAAAACCTTCACGAGCTTTTACCATATACTCTGCATCAAACGCAGACTTAGATGGTGTTATAGGCTCATATACAAGGTCAAATATGGACTTGGCATCACCTTTGATGATTGCAGGAGCATGGTCGATAATCTCATCACAAGTATATGTAAGCACTGGAGCCATTATAAGGAGTAGGCTTTTAGCTATCATAGCCATAGCACTCTGACTTGCCATTCTTCTTGGGTCAGTCTTAGCATTACAGTAAAGAGAATCTTTTGTCATGTCTATGTACATTCCACTTAACTCATTTGCTATAAAGTTGTTAAGTGTACTCATACCTCCAACGAAGTTATACTCTGCAAAAGACTTATGAACTTCAGCAAACACATTTGAAGAAACATCGATGATCCACTTATCAAGTGCACCCATCTCTTCATAAGGTGTAAGCGCTTCAAGGTCATTAATGTTTGCAAGCATAATTCTAAAAGTATTTCTTAATTTTCTATAGTTTTCAGAGATCTGTTTTAAAATCCCTTGAGAGATTTTGAGATCGCCTTGGTAATCAGAAGATGCAACCCATAAACGCAGGATCTCACTTCCGTACTCTTTGAGAACTTTCTCAGGAGCTATAACATTACCCTTAGACTTAGACATCTTTTCGCCTTTCTCATCAACAGTAAATCCATGAGTAAGAACAGCTTTATACGGTGCTTTATGCTCAACTGCTGAAGATAGAAACAGAGATGACTGGAACCAACCACGATGTTGATCAGAACCCTCTACATACAAGTCAGCTTGGTATTCACCAGCATCATAATTACGAGACTTTAGTACTGAGTTCCAAGTTGAACCTGAGTCAAACCATACATCTAAGATGTCCGTTACTTTTTCTACTTCATCTGCTTTGTATCCAGCTCCAGGATAGAGAAGCATCTCTGTTGGCATAGAGTACCAAGCGTCACTGCCTTGCATCTCAAAAATCATAGCTGTGAAGTTGAGAACTTTTTCATCAAATAGAACTTCACCCGTAGCTTTAACTCTAAAAAACGCGATAGGAACACCCCAGTCACGTTGGCGAGATATACACCAGTCAGGACGGTTAGCAACCATAGAAGTTAAACGGTTGCGACCAGTCTCAGGAACAAACATAGTCTTTTCTATCTCACTTAATGCGATGTTTCTTAGAGTTTTATCTTGCCCCTCAGGTTTTTCATCTACAGAGATGAACCACTGTCTAGTTGCTCTAAAGATAAGAGGAGTATGAGATCTCCAGCAATGTGGATACGAGTGAGTAAACTTACTTACTTTAAGTACTGCATCACCCATAAGTTCAATGATGTCATCATTTGACTTAAAAATATGGCGACCTAAGAACTCCTCTGCATTTGGAATAAGTTCATCTTTAACTATCGTGTTATCAAAACAACCCGTCTCATCAACGGGCATAACAACTTCTAAGTCATAAAGAAGTCCAACACGGTAGTCATCCTCACCATGACCAGGAGCTGTATGAACACAACCTGTACCACTATCCATAAGAACATGCTCACCTAAAATAAGGCGAGATTCACGAGAGTTTAGTGGGTTTATAGCTTTTAAGTTCTCAAACTCAGTTGCTTTAAATGTCTGAACAACTTTTCCGCTTAAAACTTCATCTTCTATAAGAGATGCAAGTAAATCTTTGGCAACGATGTAACCCGTGTCTGTAAGCACATACTCTTCATCAGGGTTAAGGGAAATAGCTGTATTGGCAGGTATAGTCCAAGGAGTTGTAGTCCAGATAACTGGAGCTGCTTTACCTGTGATGTTTAACTTCGCTTTAGCATCCCCGTCTAACTCAAATGCGATGAAGATAGAGTGAGACTCTTTGTCTTCGTACTCAACTTCGGCTTCAGCTAATGCAGTTCTCTCAGCCCAAGACCAAAAAACAGGCTTAGAACGCTCGATGAGAAGACCTTTTTTAGCTACACCACAAAGTGTACGGTAGATGTTTGCTTCAAACTTATAGTCCATAGTCACATAAGGCTTGTTCCAGTCAGCAAGGATACCGAGAGTTTTAAACTCCTCTTTTTGGATGTCCACAAACTTCGCTGCATGAGCACGACAAAGTTTTCTTATCTCAGCAGTTTCAAGCAGTTCTTTTTTCTTTTTTCCACCAAGCTTTTTTTCAACTTGTTGCTCTATTGGTAGACCATGACAATCCCAACCTGGAGTAAAACGTACAGACTTACCGTTAAAGTAGTTGTGTTTGATGATGATGTCTTTGAGTACTTTGTTAAGAGCATGACCGATGTGAATATGACCATTCGCATAAGGAGGTCCATCATGAAGAGTGAACTTAGGTGCATCCTTACGGTTTGCTTTCATCTTCTCATATACTTTATCAGCATCCCACTGAGCATAGCGTTTAGGTTCGTTGTTTATTAAGTTTCCGCGCATTGCGAAAGTTGTAGTTGGTAAAAGTAGTGTCTCTTTGTAATCCATTAGTTATAGTTCCTAAGGGTGTAATTTTTTTGGATTATATCCATTATATATTGAAAAACTGATAAAAGTGCTATAATAGGCTTATGAAACTACATTTAATATTTATCGGAAACAAGTTTGTTTATAACAAATCTTTAAAAGAGTATGTACTTAGAAGAGTAGAAAATGAGGGTGAGTTAATAAGCTCTATAACACACTTTAAGAGTAGAGACAACTCTCTTTTTCTTTACCTCCAAGAGAGACTAGCTAGTAGTGATAAAATCATCATTGTGACTAGTAAAAAGAATTTTCCAACTATTGGTAAACTTATCTGTACAGCTACGAGTGATAACCAAGTTTTACAAGGAAATATGCTTATTCCTCAAAAGGCTTCTCTTTATAAAGAACGCTCATATCTTTTAGACTATAAAGATACTATTGTAAATGTGATGCAGATAGATGAGGGACAACTTATGCCTCAAATTTTAATGCCAACCAATGAAACGCAAGCAACTATACATGTTTTTGAGGAAGAAAAAACTACTCTTATAAGTATACTCTTACCTATTGCACAAATGTATGAGGTGACATTTAGTGTAACACAAGAGATACAAGGGTGGTTACGCATAGATATATCTTCTAAACGCTATGGTGACATTAGACATTTTATACAAGGGGCAAAAAAGCTGCTTCCTAAAAAACTCATAGCATCTGCTAATATTGTTACATATATCATAGAAAGACTTTCCATATTAGATAAAAAAGTAAGTTTTGCTGAGAGTTGCACAGGTGGATTACTCGCTTATTACTTCACGAAAGAGAATGGTGCATCAAAAATCTTAGATGGTTCATTAGTTACATACTCAAATGAGTTAAAAGAGAATTGGTTAGCAGTAGCAAATGAAACACTCATAGCCAATGGTGCGGTTAGCTCAAATGTTGTAGAGGAGATGAGTGAGGGTGTCAAAGATGTGAGTCATGCAGATTACACACTTTCTATCAGTGGTATAGCTGGTGATGGTGGTGGAACATTAGAAAAACCAGTTGGAACTGTATATATCGGTGTAAGAAGTACAATAGAACACAAAGAAGAACATTTGTTCCTACAGGGCGATAGAAATTATATACAGCATCAGAGTGCACTTCATGCTATAAAAATGCTTCTTCTCATAGATAAAGAGACTTTTTTCTAAATTCGTATGAAATTATCTTGACATCTAAGACCTATTTGTCTATAATTTCGACCTCTTAACATTAAGAGGAATAAGTCTTGTTAGCTCAGCTGGTAGAGCACGTCACTTTTAATGATGTGGCCGATGGTTCGAATCCATCACAGGACACCAT
>DQSP01000225.1 GCA_015663215.1 Sulfurimonas sp. | reverse complement strand
TAGAAATGTAACTAATAGTTACATTTCGCTCACCCTCCCAATACTATTAAGTCGAATTTATAAATTGAAGGTGGTATTATACTCGAGAAAAAGTATCAGGAAAGCTCAGTCGCTCTCCTGTATGCTTTTTCAATAGCTGCCATACAAGAACTCCTCACATTTCCATCTTCTAAAGCACTGTAACCAGCAGCTGTAGTACCACCTGGACTCATAACTCCATCTTTAAGTAGTGCAGGGTGTATCTCTTGAATCAACTCTCCAAATCCACCAAAAAGACCTCTCATAATAGCCATAGCATCCTCGCGTTTAAGACCTTGTTTGACTGCTCCATCTGTGAGTGCTTCTGCTATGAGTGCAAGATACGCAGGTCCACTTCCAGCTAATGCTGTAGCAATGTCAATCTCTTTCTCACTAGCTAACCATCGTGTCGCACCAATAGCACCTAAAAGTTCAAGAGCCTCTTCTTTATATGACTCATCACCTGTAAGAGTTGTCATAGAAGCACCAACAGAAGCTGCAAGGTTTGGCATCGTTCTTACAACTGCATTTGTGTTGAGATTATCTCGAAGTTTTTTAAGTGTTGTTCCTGCTAAAACAGAGTAGATAACTTCTGCCTTTCCTGAGAGTCTTGTGCTAATTTCTTCAACATTTGCAGGTTTTACACAGAGCATAATTGTTTTTTCACTTATATCAAAATCATCAAATAAAAACTTCTCTATCTTTTGACCTAAAGCTTCTTCAAATTTATTAAGTTTTTGGATGTTACGTCCTACAACTTCTATCTTGTAAGTAGCTTTTAAACCCTGTGCAATACTGAGTGCCATATTACCATTGCCAATAAAGGTGATTGTTTTCATTAATATTCCTAGTGATGTAATTATGTTATTATAGCATTAATAATTTTGAATAAATATGGAAGATAAATATGGAACAGTTTTTACATGAAGCGAAGTCAGCGAGTAGAGTTTTAAATACATTAAGTGGTCGTCAAAAAAATGCTATTTTAAAAGAGATGGCAGAGGCACTTCGTGCGAACACGATGGACTTACTTGAGGCAAATGCTTTAGATATGGCAGATGGAAAGAAAAACAATCTAACATCAGCACTTATGGACAGACTTTTTTTAGATGAGTCTCGCATAGACTCCATGGCAACGGCCATAGAAGAGATAGCAGCACTTAAAGAGCCTGTCGGCCGTGTTTTAGATGGTTGGGTGACTGAAGATGACTTAAAAATAGAAAAAGTAAGTATCCCTATCGGAGTTATAGGTATTATCTATGAGTCACGTCCAAATGTTACTAGCGATACAGCAGCTTTGTGTTTTAAAAGCTCAAATGTCTGTGTGCTTAAAGGTGGAAAAGAAGCAGAACATTCAAACAAAGCTATAGCAAAAGTTCTTCAAGCAGTTTTAAAAGCTAATGACTTACCAGAGGCACTTATCTCTCTTATACCAGACTCTTCTCGTGCGGGAGTTGATAAACTTATCAAGATGGATAAGTATGTAGACTTAATCATCCCTCGTGGTGGAGCAGGGCTTATAAAACATGTAAGCCAAAATGCGACGGTGAGTGTAGTAAAACATGATAAAGGGCAGTGTCACACCTACATAGACAAAGATGCTAATCGTGAAAATGCAGTGAAGATTGCTATAAATGCGAAGGTACAACGCCCCGGTGTTTGTAACTCGATGGAGACATTACTTGTTGATAGTGCTATTGCTAAAGAGATGCTTCCCGTTCTCAAGATGGCGTTTGATGCAGAAAATACTGAGCTTAAGGGCTGTGCCCACACACAAAAAATTATAAATGTAAAAAATGCAACAGATGATGATTTTCATACAGAATACCTAGCAAATATTTTAAATCTTCGTGTTGTTAATGGAGTTGAAGGCGCGATACAACACATAGTAGAGTTTGGCTCTGGCCACTCTGAGTCTATCATCACTGAAAACATATCCTCAGCGGAAGAGTTTTTAAATGCCATTGATGCAGCGGCTGTGTATGTAAACGCGAGTACTCGTTTTACTGATGGTGGTGCTTTTGGTTTTGGTGCTGAAGTAGGCATCAGTACAAATAAACTACATGCTCGTGGTCCTATGGGTATAGAAGGGCTTACTACTTACAAGTTTAAGATTTATGGAAAAGGGCAAACTCGTAAATGATACAAAAAAGTAGTTATTTTCCCGCGTTTATTAAGTTAGATGATAAAAAAGTCTTGCTTGTTGGTGGGGGAAAAATAGCTTACGAAAAGCTCACAAAACTTTTAGATTTTACTCAAGATATAAAAATAATTGCACCAAAAATTTCAAGCGATATTTTAACACTAATAGTCAAGCATACTCTTAGTTATTCTAAACGCGAGTATATAAAAGATGATATAAAAGAGTGTAGTTTAGTCGTTGTGGCTGTTGATGATTTAACTCTGCAAAAAGAAATATTTTTAGAGTCACAGGATTATAAATGTTTGTGTAACTCTGTTGATTCTGTAAAGTACTGCGACTTTATTTTCCCCTCATATATTAAAGAAGATGATTTGACTGTCGCAATCTCTACTTCAGGTGCTTCCCCTGCATTTGCAAAGCACTTTAAAAGATACCTCAAAGAGAAAATACCTCAAAGTATAGGTGCTTTTTTGATAGAGATGAAAGGACTTCGTAGTTCCATTCCAAAGGGTGTAGAGCGCATGAAAATACTTGATAAAAAAGCAAGAGAGTTTATTGACTCACTAGGATAGAGAGTCGTATGCTTCGTTTATACTTGTGGCTTTTTTGCATACAAACAAAAATATAGCCGCGTTTAATTTTGCTAATGCTTCGTGTGAAGTTTCTCCATAAAATGCGGGGTCTATTATAAACTCCTCTATTTTACCCGCTTCATTTATCCAAAGAGTCCCTTTTTTGAAAAGCTCAGGACTTCCTTCGCTCCCTTGTATAAGAGCAAATCTCTCATATCTATCGGCATAAATAGCATTATATTT
>DQSP01000084.1 GCA_015663215.1 Sulfurimonas sp. | reverse complement strand
TTCAATGATATTTTTCTTCAAAGGCTTACCAAAAGTTTCACTCCATTCTTTAGGTTCAAATACTGTTGAACTTTTCACCGATTGTATGCTATAATCTTCATTGTAAATAAACATAGCTTCTAGGTGTTCATCACTTAGGTTGAGAGAGTCAATATTAACTCTCTTGTACCTCATATTGACTGCTCATCAATTCCCGTATTTTAATTTTGAAGTTTTCATTAAGTCTATAAATACCAATAGGTGTTTTTTTCCCACTCTTTTTAGTGATTATTTTTCTTTGAGTATAAAAAATTATATCTTTCACATAGTCATAATCAACTTCTAGTAGCATTGATAACTTTATTCTAATCTGTTTTCGTATAATATCTGCAAGATTGATATGTTCGAAAATATCTTGAGCATTAACGCTACAAAGTCTATCATCATTAACCAACGCCATATTAAGTATTCTTTTTTCAAGAGGTGTGAATAGTGCCTTTTTCATTTAAGCCACCTCAACTTTATTATCATCAAGCCACTTATCTATCTCACTTTTTTTGTATCTAATAAACCTAGAAACCTTATGATAAGGTATCTTTCTTGCCATGCGATACTGATTTTGCGTACTTTTACTAAATCCGTATTCTTGTGCTAATTCATCGGGTGTAAGCCATTCTTTGTTGTTTATAGTCATAACGACTCCTTGTAGGGTAAATTACAAGTAAAGCTTTTCTTGTCGCTTCCTTATTAAAAGTAGCTAAACACTTCATAAAGCCTTGCATTGACTTTAAATGTCTAGTAGCATACTAACGCAAAGTTTAAATCTTCATTTCGCTAGTTTGTGTCGAAGTGGAGATTTATTTAATAGTAGGGAGGTTGTATCATCTTTATAAGGTTATTAATTGTTGTATTCTTAACGGGGAGTGAATATAATTCTTTTAACTCTTTTAGATACTTTTCTAGTTTTTTTTATTTGGACGTTTGGGCATATTTTCATAATTTGCTTTATTGGCTATGTCATAGCGTTTTGACTCTAAGTCCTGTATGTAAGCATCAACTAATGCAACCATTTTCCAATAAGGTTCTTCTCTCTCATTGACTCGTTCAAGATATGCCACTTGTTCGGAGCTTAAAGTTTCTGTAAATTGATCAAAGCTCTCTAATGTATCTCTAAAACGTTTTGCTGTCTTTAGATCGGAGGTGAACTTTTTACTGTTATCTCTCCCTGGTTTGTATTTCTTTAGAAGTTTTTGTTCTATTTCCTTTGGAAGTTTTGCACTCTTGATCTTTTGCTCAAATTCTTGTTTTTCTTTATCAAATCCTTGGTATGAATGATTATAAAGATTGTACTTATGGTTGTACTGAAGAATAAAATCCATAATCTCGCTTGCTACTCGTGTTTGTTGTTTTAATGGAATAGCGTCTAAGAAGTCACCGTATTGTTTAAATGCTTCTTTTTGTTCATCAGTAATAAATGCTTCAAGTACACCTATAAAAGGTTCTACTTTTGTATTTATAAGCACATTATAAAAACTACTCATCTAAATCCCACCTATCAAAAACATAAAAGCAAGTAATCCTAATGCAGGTTTGTATAAAAATAATACACATACTACAAGTATAAATAAATCTTTCATTCTATGATCTCCGCATCTAAAATATCATCTACTTTTTTTAGCCCAATTTGACTGCTTTTGTAGTGGTTGGTGCTTAGATACTTGTTTATCGTATTAACATCTTTATGTCCTAATATACCACTAAGAGTAATGGCTTCTATGCCTTGTTCTGCAAGTGCAGATACTAAGATGTTTCTCATGTAGTGCATAGAGAGATTATCAAGCTCTAAAAACTTCTTAAGCTGTCGCATTTGTCTATCTATGTTTATGATCTTCTTACCAGTGATAGGACTTTTGAAAACTAAGCCTTTTCTATCGTCTTTTATAGTTTGTAGTGGCTCTATGAGGTAGGGCGGTAGTTCATACTTCTGCTGATCATCTGTTTTTGTATCCTCTATCCAGTAGTAGTTATGTTTAAAGTCTATGTTCTCCCACTTTAGATTGAGTATTTCCCCCTTACGTCTACCAGTAAATCCAAAGAGGAATAAGGCTCTGTAGTAGGGGCTATCATGATAATAAGCGTTAATCCCTGCATAGACTTTTTTGAATAGATCTGTAGCGTTGGTAACTACCTTCTTTTGGCTTGGTACTTTTACCGTAATACCTAAAGTGGGGTTATCTCTTAGATATTTGTTTATAGTAGCAAATTTAAAGAGAGGGTTAAGCACTTCCATAACGCTTTTACGAGTTCGTGGACTTAGCTCTTGTTTGGCTAATTCATTCAGAATGCCTTGTATGTCCATCTCTCTTATTTTCTCTATTTTCTTGTGACCTATTTTATTTTTATTAAATATTTTCTGTCTTTTTTGTTCTTCTTCTGTAGGTTTTCTAGTAATTTTCTTTGGTGTACTATCATCATTTTTGAATGTTCCTACATAATGCGTATAGATATACTTTTTCTTGTGTGTCCATTGTTTGGAAGTGTCTAAAGTTTCATAGTAAAGTTCAAAGAGTTTATTGAGTGTGATTGCACTTGATGAGATGTACCCTGCTTCAATATCAGCCTTGTATTTATTTGCTTTGAGGTTTGCACTTCTATCCGTGAGTTTGTCTTTTGTACTGTATCCCAAAATCTTCTTATGCAGTTTATAATTAATTTTAGCCCACAAGAGATACTTAAATCCATTCTTTTCGTGTGGTTTTATACTCTTGTATAGGTTAGGGTACTTGGTTGCTTTAAAGTCCTGCAGATTAATAGCCATTGATTACCTTTTCTTATGTTGAATGGAAAGGGGATACTTTGGGGGATACCTTCCCTTTGATTTATTATACTCTTTAATGACTTGTAAAGATATGAAGAGTACGTATATAAGGGGGCTTGGGTACAATATGATTTATGACAATTTATAGGATAATAAGTTCGAGTCCTCTCATCCGCACCATCTACTTTTTGTAACCCTCACAAACAACGACTACACCGAACTTTAAGAGACTTTTTAAGCTTTCACTATT
>DQSP01000205.1 GCA_015663215.1 Sulfurimonas sp. | reverse complement strand
TGTGTATCTTTTACTTCATTTTCTAAGGGCAAGATAGTAATGTTGTCTTTATTGTTAAAAACCGTATTAACAGTGTTTGCAATTTCTAGAATTGTATATCCTCTTCCTGAACCAATATTAAAAGAGCCTGTTTTATCTGTTTCAATGAGGTTTATAAAGGCATCTACCGCATCTTCTATATATATCTCATCTATAGAAAAAATACCACCATTATTAAGTGTAATTTTTTCTTTATTGATAGCTTTTTCTATGAAATGCATAAGTGCAGGAGTTGTTTTCTCTCCATACCCATAACATTGCGCTAAACGTATATGGGCAACAGAGGTGTTATATTTTCGTGCATAGAGATTAACCCGTTGTTCTGAAAAAAGCTTTGTTAGTCCATATAGTGTTGCAGGTTCTGGCTGGTCTGACTCTACATAAGGTATATTATTTGCGTCAGAGTATACCCCTATAGATGATGCCGTAACAACTCTTTTTACATAGTTTTCCTTGCATGCATATAAAATATTGTCTAGTTTCTCTGCAGCATCATTTACAAAGGGATATATCATATCTGGAAGATCATCTCTTGTTATGCGTTTTCCTGCTAAGTGTACCAATACATCACAGTTTTCTAGTTGTCTAGTTAATACTTCCTTGCTATAATCTGTCACTAAATTTACACTGTTTTCACTCAATATCTTTAGCACAGAATTACTTCTAGATAAACAGGTAACATGGTGACCTTTAGATAATAGTGCTTCAGTAAGATGACGACCTATGAAACCTGTGGCACCAGTAATAACAATATTACTCATTTGTACTTTCTTCTATATAATTTTGTCTATCTTTTACAAGATAAGTCTTTGTATAGTATCCTACAACTTCAAGACGACCATTAATAGGGTTTATTTCATCATTATCTTTATATCTATACTCATGATAAAGAACATTTTCAGGAATAGGAAAATCATCTTTAAAAAACTTTCTACCCGCAGGAGTATGCTGAAACATTAGTTCATACATTTCACTATTTTTTAATGTCACTTTTTTGCTTAGTTCACATTTACCTAAAAGAGTTTGTACAGTATTTGCAAGATAGTTATTGTTTGTAGCGTTTTCTATGAGACGCCACATATGACAACCATCTAATCGAGGTGCAATTTCTATTACTTTTATACCAGTTTTAGTTACTTTCATTTGAAAATATAATGAACCATTTTTGATATTAAGGGATTTTGTAATTTTATGAACAAGGTTAAGAGCTTCTTCTTGGTCTTGTGGGCTAACATTTAAACAAGGGATAAGATGACCTTTTGGTATACCCATAAATTTACCATCATATACTAAACGTTCTGACAATATGTCAAAAACAATTGCACCTTTATTGACAAGAACATTACAAGATATTTCTACTCCATCCAAAAACTCTTCTACTATAGTAGTATTTGATAGTGATATTTCTTGTGCAATTTTAATTGCTTCATCAAGTTTTTTAGCATTATTTACTTTCTGGACACCACGTTGTCCTTGAGAATCAGTAGGTTTTACAATGCAAGGATATTTTGACCATGATAAAGCATTTGACTCTTCTGTAATAATGCTAAATTCAACCTTTCCTAAATCATACTTGTTTAAATGTTTCCGTAGTTCCTGCTTATTGTTGAATAGTTCTATCATATCAGAGTTATAAAAATGCGGTAAGGATAGCTTTTCACTTACTTGAACAGCTGTAGTCATGGCAACATCTGAAGATACAGAATAGACAAGATCAGCTTTTATTTTTACCGCCAAGTCAGAAACAGCTTGTATATCTCGAATATCTACAAGATAAAAGAAGTCTGAAAAAGCTTCTCCTATCTCACCTTGTCTATATGAACACGATACAACATTCCAATCAATACTTTTCATATATTTAATTAGATCTAGTTGTCCCGAATTTGTTCCTAATACTAATATTGTATTTTGTCGCATTTAAGTTACCTTTACTTCATTTATAACTTTATACATAAGCACAGCTCTTTCCCAATCTTCAACAGTATCAATGTCTTGCACTAAATATCTTGGGAGTATAATAGGAATAGAATCTGAACCAAACATGTTTTCTTTTGATAGTTTACCTGTCTTTTTCCAATAAAACTGTCCAGCATCTTGATAAGCTTCTTTTAAA
The DNA here is from genome assembly GCA_015663215.1 of Sulfurimonas sp. Taxonomy (GTDB): domain Bacteria; phylum Campylobacterota; class Campylobacteria; order Campylobacterales; family Sulfurimonadaceae; genus Sulfurimonas. The sequence continues at coordinate 2,905 of DQSP01000205.1, read as the reverse complement.
TCTTGACTTCTTGTATTAAAGTACTCAGGTGTAAACATTTTAGATCGTCCATCTTTATCAAGATAGAAGGTTCTTTGTATAGGAAATGGCATAGATGTTGCAGAAAAAGCATTTACTGCTGTTGATGCTTTTAATTTTTCAAACCCTTCTATAAGATACTTTTCTTGAAGTAATGGAGCTGTTGCATAAATAGTACAAACATAATCATACGCTTCATTATTTTTCTTTAAATATTCAAGGGCATGATTAATTACATCTTGTGTTCCTGTAAAATCATCTGATAGCTCTTTTGGTCGCAAAAAAGGTACTTTTGCACCATATTTTTTAGCTATAGTTGCTATCTCTTCATCATCTGTACTAACAATAACTTTATCAAAAAGTTTTGACTTTAATGCAACTTCTATAGAGTATGCAATAAGAGGTTTGCCATAAAAATCTTTAATATTTTTTCTAGGTATCCTTTTACTCCCCCCACGAGCAGGAATAATCGCTACTACATTAGCCATTTAGAACCTTAAATAAAGTCTTAATCGTGTACTCTTGCTCCTCATCACTTAGTTTTGGGAACATTGGAAGTGAAAAACATTGATGATAGTATTTATCCATAACAGGTGTTATTTCATTTCCATAACCAAGTCCTTTATAGTAAGGCTGTTTATTAATAGGCATATAATGCAATTGAATACCTATACCTCTTTCTCGTAACCTATTAAATAAATCCTCTTTTGAGATAGATAATTTAGAGAAATCTACTTTCACAACATAGAGATGATAGGATGACTTTCCATCATAAGTATAAAGAGGTTTTATAATGCTATTTTCAAATGCTTCATCATACCTTTTAACCAGTTCTATGCGTCTTTGTATAAAACCATCAAGCTTTTTAAGTTGCGAAAGTCCTAATGCACATTGCATATCTGTAATACGATAATTGAAGCCTAGTTCTCTCATTTCATATTCCCAAGGTTTCATATCTGGAGTTTTTACCATGCCATGACCTCTTAGAGTTAGCATCTTTTCATAAAACTCTTTTGAATTGGTAGTTATTGCACCACCTTCACCTGTGGTCATGTGTTTAACAGGGTGAAAAGACAGTATTGAAATATCAGAATTTGTACAAGAAGCGGCCTTAATATTTCTGTCTTTTGCCCCAATCGCATGAGCACAGTCTTCTAAAACGATAATATTATAAGTTTCTCTAAGATATTTTAACTTCTCTTGATTTATCATGTGACCTGAAAATGCAACGGGGTATATCGCTTTTATACTTGGGTCTTTTTTTAAGGCTTGTTCACATAAATCAAGGTCAATGTTCCCATCTTCAGTAATATCAATAAATATTGGGGTTGCATCTGCATAAAGAATAGCATTTGAAGTTGCCAAAAAAGAGTTCGGAGTTGTTAAGACCTTATCGCCTTTTTCTAACAAAACAAGAGAAGCAAGATGCAAGGCAGCTGTTCCATTAGCAACCGCTATACAGTACTTAACTTCACAGTATGTAGCCAGTGCATCTTCAAAGGCTTTGACCTTTGGACCCGTTGTAAGATAGTCTGATTGTAGCGTTTCAACGACTGCGTCAATATCATCTTGAATTAGAAGTTGCTTACCATAAGGAATAAAAGCCATTGCTATACCTTGAAAGTAGGATCTACATGTTCAACAATAAGTTGACGTAATCCTTCTACTGTTTCCCACTGTGAATTCGTACCAGAGTTGTATTTAAATCCAAAAGGCACTTTCGTGGCCTTGTGGTGCTTCATATAGTCTTCTTCTTTATACGTATAAGAAATAGAAGGAAGAATAGCATAGTATGGTCCGAGGTCAATAGTGTTTAAAGAGTCAGAGGATGTAATCATCTCTTCATGAAGTTTTTCACCTGGACGTATACCTACATCTTTTATCTCGCATTCTGGTGCGATAGCATGTGCAATATCTAAAATTTTATACGAAGGGATTTTTGGAATAAATATTTCTCCACCTAAGTGATTATTTAGAGCAAACATAACCAAATTAACCCCATCTTCTAAAGAGATATTAAAACGTGTCATCTCTTTGTGTGTAATTGGTAACACACCATCTTTACGCTTGTCCATAAAAAATGGAATAACACTTCCACGAGAACCCATTACGTTTCCATAACGAACCACACTAAACTTAATATCTTTAGATCCACGAATGTTATTTGCAGCTATAAAAAGTTTGTCTGAAGCAAGTTTAGTAGCACCATAAAGATTAATAGGGGCACATGCTTTGTCAGTTGACAACGCAACCACATCTTTAACACCACCAGCCAAGGCAGCACTAATAACATTCTCAGCCCCTTCAATGTTAGTACGAATACATTCAGTTGGATTGTACTCTGCTGTATCGACTTGTTTAATAGCTGCTGCATGGATAACAACATCAACCCCTTCACAAGCCTGTATTAAACGCTGCCGATCCCTAATATCACCAATAAAAAAGCGTAATTGTGGAAAATCAGAAGCAGGGTATTTTTGTTTTATAATCGATTGCTTAAGTTCATCACGAGAAAAGATAATTATCTTTTTAACTTCAGGATACCGATTTAAAATAGTTTCTATAAACTTTTTCCCAAAGGATCCTGTCCCACCTGTAATTAAAACTGTTTTGTTATTTAGCATATTTGTCCTTATTTTGAATATAAAAGTGAAAAGATATATCTCCAATAAGCATTAGTTTATCGATATATGTTTGCTCTAAAACCTCTAGTTTCATGCATCCCCCTCTAAATTTAAACTATATATTATATATTTTAATTCATTTAATAATGCTTTCAAATTTAAAATAATAAAAAAGTATGCTTTTTTTACATATTTTTCAATTTTCTTTGTTTACTATATAGCTTGTCACTTAGTTTAGAAACAACATAAAGGTCAATATCTCC
>DQSP01000116.1 GCA_015663215.1 Sulfurimonas sp. | reverse complement strand
TCCTAAAAGTAATAGTAGTATTAATATTTTCATTTATGCTTCTCTTTATATATTTTAGTATAATTTTAATATACTTACAAAATGCTGACAGTCATGGGCATATACCCGCTTGCCATTAATCGCAGAAACACTGAAAGTTTCTTAAATAGCTAATCTGTTACTCAATTTCTCTATACTTTTTTTGAAATCTAACTGCCTCTGCACACATTAAGACCCATTGTCCTTTGTCGCTATTGATATTTTCTTTTAGTGCTTGTGCAACTTGATTTGTGAAGGCTTTTGATTCTACTAGACACAAAGGAGCATTTTGCTTTAGCTCTTCTAATCCTGTATAGGTTTTGTTTTCTGATGTGGATAGAATTAGTGAGCATTTGTCGTAAGAAAAAATCCCCTTAAGTTCGTTGCCTTTACTATACACTTCGATTTTGCTAATGTCACTTATTCTTTCTCTCATATCATCATAGTTACTTTCTTCATTTTTTACTATCATTATTTTTCCTTTACTAATGACATTTTATCTATAAATCACCGATTAAACCAAGAAAAAGAATTTTTATATAACTTTTTGTTTTTTTAAAGGACTTAGTTCTAGCAATGAAATTAAAAAAAGAAAAATTATACATGAGGGGGAGAGTGTCTTTCAATAAAAAAACTACTCTTTAATTCAACAAGAGAGAACTCTCTTGTTTTAATATTTTTAAACTGTGAAGTCTATTTCTATATCTTCATCATGCTGGAACTCTTTTCATTTTAATCTTAGCCATACAATAAACCATCTCTCCATCTTTTTTTTCTACTGTTAAGTTAAATTTGAGCTCTCTCATATTAGTCGCTTCTCTCGCACTAACAAATTCAATGTTATAAACCGCTCTCTTAACTTTATTTTCCTTGACATAACTAGCATATTCTTGAACTACTAACGGTTCAATCTCTTCCTTATCATTATCTGCATAAGCTTCAATAAAAGCAATAGCCATCTCTTTAGGTTTATCGTGACTAACTCCGCAACCTGCTAGGAGTCTGTCGGATTAAACAAATCAAAACAACAGCAAAAAAGTGCTAAAATAAATATACATATAAAAATCAACAGAAGTAATATAATCCATGAAAGCATTTAAAGCATCAAATAGAAATCAACCCTTTTTATTACCACCAAGTATCCAAGATTGGCTACCAAAAGAACATTTAGCGAGATTTATAGTAGAGATAGTAGAACAATTAGATTTATCAAAAATAGAGAGTCAGTATAGCGGCAAAGGTAAAGATGCTTATCATCCTCAAGTAATGCTTTGTCTATTGTTTTATGGATACGCTACAGGTGTTTTTTCAAGTAGAAAGATAGAAAGAGCTACATATGATTCAGTAGCCTTTCGTTATATAGCAGCAAATACCCATCCAGACCATGACACAATAGCAACTTTTAGAAAAAGGTTTTTAAAAGAACTCTCAGAGTTATTTGTACAGATACTCTCTATAGCACAAGAGATGGGAGTATTAAAAGTTGGTAAAGTAAGTTTGGATGGCACAAAAGTCAAAGCGAATGCTTCTAAACATAAAGCACTAAGCTATGCTCATGCTACTAAGTTGCAAAAACAACTTGAAGATGAAGTTGCGATACTTTTAAAAAAAGCACAAAGTGCTGACAATAAAGAAGACAACGACGGTATGAATATCCCCGAGGAGATAGCAAGAAGAGAGGATAAGCTTGAGGTTATAAAAGCTGCAAAACTAAAAATAGAACAAAGAGCTAAAGAGAGACATAAACAAGAGCTTAAAGAGTATGATGAAAAGATTAAAAAGCGTGAAGCTAAAGAGAAGTTAACAGGTAAAAAAACAGGTGGTAAAAAACCACAGCCACCTAAAAGTAAAGAGCCTAATCCAAAAGACCAAGTAAACCTAACAGATGAAGAGTCTCGCATTATGCCAATATCTAGTGGAGGCTATATGCAAGCCTACAATGTACAAGCCTCTGTTGAACATGATAGCCGTCTTATTGTGCATCAACATGTCACTCAAAATGTAAATGATAAAAAAGAGATAGTGCCAACCCTACAATGGTTCAAAGATAATCCAACTCTCATGCCAGATTCAATATTGGCTGATGCTGGTTACTATAGTGATGAAAATGTAAGAGTATGTGAAGCTGAGAAGATTACACCTTATATATCATTTGGAAAAGAACAACATAATCAGCCTCTTGAAGATAGATTTACTCAGCCTGAGGTATTACCAGAAGATGCAACAGATATTGAAAAAATGAAACATCGTTTACAAACTAAAGAGGGTAAAGAGATCTATGCACTTAGAAAAAGTATGATAGAACCTCTCTTTGGTGTAATGAAACATGTGATGGGTTTTAGGCAGTTTATTCTTAGAGGCTTTGAAAAAGCTCAAGGTGAATGGACTTTGATGTGCATCGCTTATAATCTCAAAAGATTACATACGATAAGGGCTTAAGATGGAGCAATAAAAGACAGGTTAACTGTATTTAATGTGCAATATTTCTAAATTGTTTGATTGGTATTTATGAAACTGACTTGAAGGGTAGATATTTAGAGAATGGGTGTTGATTAAGCCGACAGACTCCTAGTTTAAGTCATTAAATTTGATTAACAATGTAATGTGAAATAACCCATTAATAACACTTTAGTCCAACTTATAAATTTAGTTGTTG
>DQSP01000198.1 GCA_015663215.1 Sulfurimonas sp. | reverse complement strand
CTTGAAGCTACTAGTAGCTCCTTCTGATTTTGCCTCACATTAGCCCTCTTTTTGATATTCTGAAGTTGGTGTTATTTTTAACTAAGGACTTATAGCGTTTAAGACTCTTTTACTATAATAAACTTACAAAAAATATTTAAATAAAGTGAGTTTATGAGCTGGTTAGATTTTTTTCAAACACCAACAGACAACTGTTTGATTACTTTTGGAAGAGGTATAAATGCTTCTATAGCTCCAGATGAAGAAGAGCTTTTTAAGAAGTCATATGAAGCTTTTGAAAAAAAAAATATCTTACTTGCCTACGAGCTATTTTTCAAATCCCTTATAAACTTTACAAACACTCAAGCAAATCAAAACATCATTCTCAATAGAACTGACACAGCGTTACACTTTGAACTTTATCAAGGACTAGCAAAGATTCATGGCACAGTGACCCAAGACAAACTCTATGCAGAGATAAATATAATAAAAACTTCAAAAGCTAGTGTCGCCATTAAACGCTACTTATTAGAGAGAAATTATCAACTCACTTATGTCAACTACTTTAGTGATGAAACATCGATAAAACTCAAACTCTATCAAGATAATATTTCTCTCTCACCGCAAAAGATATATTTTCCCCTGCGAGAGTTAGCAATTAATGGTGAATTTGACAAGGAACATATCAAAAGTGAGTTTTCAGACATTCGCCTTGAAGATACAGCACATTTGCAAAAAGTACAAGAGAAACAACTTAAAATTAAATACAAGTATTTACAACAATGGATAGATGAGCTTGAGCAAAAAGTTTTAACTCTTCCATCAAATGACAATACAGGTATGCAATCTTTTTTATATCTTAATATACTCTATAAAATTGATTATCTACTCTCTATAAAATGTAAAATACACCATGAATTATCTAAAAAAATTCTAGAGTATTTTGGGAATGAGCACTCAACAATTGAGTCTAAAAATGAAGAACTCAAAAAGTATACACATGAACTCAAACAACTTACATATGAAGAGTTTAGTAAAAGTTTTTATAAGGCAAAGTATACTTTTAATCCTATTGAAAAATCCTCATATGAAGACATAGTTATTTTTATCAACGAATCTCAAAATAAAATACGCTGGTATAAAAGTAATCGTTATTCACAAGTTATTGCGACAATTTATAATTATATAGCTTTTTATTCGCTTTACAATTACGGTATGAACTCTGTTTTAAAAGAGCTTTTTCATATTTTGATAGAAATTCAAAATAGCTCTTTTTTTCAAGCACTTGGTTGCAGTCGACTTTATGATGTCAAAACACAAAAATTTTCTAAACGCAGCATACTTAATAAAATAAAAAAAGTGCAAGAAGGATCTATGCAGATATATAGCACACTCATCATCCCAAGTGAAAGTTTAAACTTTGCATCTCTTGATGAGTTTTCAAATTCTTACTATATTATGTTGAAAAATCTTGATTTTGAAGAGGTCTAAAGTATGAATACACAACTTATTCTTGAAAAACAGATTGAAAATATCATGCAGATTATGACACCGTACGGAACAGGAACAGGGTTTATAATCGGCGATATGATTATCACGAACTCTCATGTAGTTGGTGGACTCAAGGAAGTTGTTGTAAGTGCAAAAAAGTTGTCACGAACAATTGCCACAGTTATTTATGATGATCCTTTTTTTGATATTGCTTTTATTAAATGTGTTTTCGAGCAACCTAGCACAGTTTTAAGCTTAGCTCAAAACCATGTAAGTGATGGTGATGTCGTTGTCGCTATTGGTCATCCGTATGGACTTAATTATACAGCAACTGAGGGAATCGTCTCTCGAGCATCAAGACTACAAGATGACTTAGAGTACATTCAAATAGATGCTGCTATAAACCCAGGAAATAGTGGTGGACCACTACTTAATATAAAAGGTGAAGTGGTAGGGGTTAATACTTTTATAATTCAAAATGCAAATAACCTAGGTTTTGCTCTACCATATTTTTACCTGCAAGATGCACTCACTGCGTTTAGGGCTCAAAAACATGAGAATATTATTAAATGTCCTTCATGTAAAAACCTTATAGAAGAAAAAGATATTAACAATGATTATTGTCCTCGATGTGGTGTAAAACTAGAGGTGGCAAAACTAAGACGCAAGGGATATATCCCAACAGGTCCTACTAAAATGATTGAAGATATTTTAAACTCTTTAGGTATAAATGTTACACTCTCTCGTCGCTCAATTTCTTCATGGAGAATAGATGAGGGAACAGCTCGAATAGATATAAACTACTATGAAAATGGTGTCATAATAGGTGATGCAAAACTTTGTGCAATTCCTAGCCAACACATAGATAAAATTTATGACTACTTACTTAAAGAAAATGAAAAGCTCTCTTATTTACAACTATCTATAAATGAAAATAGTATCTATCTTTCTTACTTGATAGTAGACTCCTCTTTAACATTTGATGAGGGTAAAACTGCAATCGAGAGGCTCATAAAGTATGCAAATAAATATGACGATATTTTAATCAATGAGTATGGTGCTATAGTGCAAAAACGCGATGAAGAAGATTAATAAACCAAAAGGAAAAAACAATTATGTCAAAATTTTTACAATTTAAATGTGACTTAGATAGCTTTATAGATGAACTAAAAGATATACTAGAGTCAAATACAAAAAGAGTAGAAGAATTACTTAAAGAAGAGAATAAAACATACAGTTCATTTGTAAAACCACTACAGATGATGGATGAGAAGTTAGAACACTTTTTTACACCTCTATCTCATTTAAATGCAGTGAACAACTCAGATAAAACACAAGAGGTTTATACTCAAAGCCTTCCTATAATAACAGAATACTCTACAAAGCTTTCTCAAAATATAGAGATATACAAAGCATACAAAGAGATACAAAAGAATGAAGACACTACTCTTAATTATCAGCAAAAGAGAGTTATTTTACTTAACATAGAGCACTTTGAACTCAGCGGTGCACATCTTGAAGAAGATGTTAAAAAAAGACTTGAAGAGATAAATATAAGAAAAAGTGAGCTAACAAATAACTTTTCTCAAAACCTTTTAAACGCGACTAATGATTACGAGTATATCATTACAGATGAGAAAGATATTGAGGGACTTCCTAGTAGTGAGGTTGAAAATGCAAAGTTCAAAGACAATGATACTGTAAAATACAAGTTTACTCTACAAATGCCTTCATATATAGCCTATATGACATACGGAAAAAATGAAAAGATTCGAGAAGCACTGTATAAAGCTTATGTATCACGTGCTCCAGAGAATGCAAAAATCATAGAAGAGTTACTTTCTCTAAAGAGTGAAATGAGTGAATTTTTAGGTTTTAAAAATTATGTTGAGTATTCACTCTCAAGTAAAATGGCAAAAAATGAAGATGAAGTTTTAAACTTTTTACATAACTTGCTAAAAAACTCAAAAGCACAAGCAAAAAAAGAACTGGGTGAACTACAAAAAAGTGCACCAAAAAATTTACAAAGTTTTGATACAGCCTTTTACAGCGAACTATTAAAAAAAGAACAATACGACATAGATGAAGAGGAGTACAGACCCTACTTTGAACAAAAAAGTGTTGTGAATGGAATGTTTGATTTTTTAAATAAACTCTTTGGCATGAAGTTTATAAAAGTAGAAGAAGAACTATGGCATGACAAAGCTTTCTCTTATGATGTATATGTGAAAGATGAAATTAGAGCTAGAATCTACCTAGATTTAGAAGCAAGAGAATCTAAACGCGGTGGAGCATGGATGCATAACTACCAAACACACTGTTTAAATGAAAAAGGAGAAGAACAACTAGCATCTGCATTTGTTGTTTGTAACTTTCCATCTTCAAGTGATACAAACCCTTCACTACTACGTCATGATGATGTCGTAACACTTTTTCATGAGATGGGACATACAATTCATCATATACTTTCGCAAGTTGATGAAAATGAAGTAAGTGGAGTTAATGGTGTTGAGTGGGATGCAATTGAGTTTCCTTCACAATTTTTAGAAAACTTTGCTTATGAACCACAAGTATTAAAAATGTTTGCTACTCACTATAAAACAGGTGAAACCATTTCAAATACAATGATAGATAAACTAGTCCGCAGTAAGAACTTTTTATCTGCGATGGGGATGCTAAGACAACTTGAATTCTCTATCTTTGACCTTAAAGTACATAATGGCGTTTACAATGAAAATGAAGTGCAAAATATTCTCAACAGCATTAGAGAAGAAACAGCACTTATCAAAACACCTGAGTATAACAAGTTCCAAAATGGATTTGCACATATATTTGCGGGGGGCTATGCTGCTGGATATTATAGTTATAAATGGGCTGAAGTATTAAGTGCAGATGTTTTTTACTCTGTGATAGATGAGGGTATATTTGAGTCACAAACAGCACAAAAGTACTTAGATGTAGTTCTTAATGGTGGTGGTGCTAAAAGTATGCAATCGCTATTTTATGAACTCATGGATAGGAATCCTGATACAAGTAAGCTCCTGCGTTTAAATGGCATAAAGTAGTGCGCTTTGTTTCTGTTTTATTACTCTTATTATCCCTGCTTCAAGGAGAACAGATAGTGAAAATAGCAACATATAATGTAGAAAACCTTTTTGACTTACAAAGAAGCGGTTATGAGTACACTGAGTATATACCAAATTCATATTCAAAATGGAATCAAAAAAACTATAATATAAAACTAAAAAATATTGCAAAAGTAATTGTCGATATTGATGCTGATATTATTGCTCTTCAAGAGATAGAATCACTCCAAGCACTTAAAGATTTAAGATATAGACTTAAAAGAGAGGGCTTATACTACCACTACTATAAAATAGCTAACTACAAACATACAACTATTAAGGTTGCGATACTCAGTAAAATACCTTTCCTCTATACTCATGAAATAGCAGTGAAATCATCGTATAGATATAGAAATATATTAGAAGCAAAGTTTAAAATAAATAATCAAGAACTTTAT
>DQSP01000029.1 GCA_015663215.1 Sulfurimonas sp. | reverse complement strand
AGCAGAGGGCTACTGCTTGTCTATGGCTGCGTTTGTATGCAAACCAAGCAAATGCCATCGCTTCAAGAGCATCACTGTTTACTCCAAAATCATCACTACTTTTTATTTCACAACAGCCTAACTCTTTGAGTCTTTGCATAAGAAAAATATTTTTAGCACCACCACCGCAGACTATCAGCATGTTAGTATTTTTGTTTTTTAAGTCATTTGAGATGCTTTTTGCAGTGAGTTCTAAAAGTGTTCTTTGTACATCTTGTTCGCTGATTTCTGAGAAAGAAGAAAGTTTTTCTTCAAGCCAGTGTCCATTAAAATACTCTCTTCCTGTACTCTTAGGTGCCTCTTTTTTAAAGTAAGTATCACTCAGCATCAGTGCTAAAAGTTCTTTATGTATCGTACCACTACGAGCAAACTCTCCATCTTTGTCATACGGTTTGAGTTGTGTTTGACTCATCCAGTAGTCAAGCAAAACATTACCACAACCAGAGTCCCACCCAAGAACTTCCTTATCAAGTATAGTGATATTTGCCATACCCCCGATGTTTAAAACAGCTACTTTTTCCTCTAGGTGTGCGAAAAGAAACTTATGAAACGCAGGGGCAAAAGGAGCACCTTGTCCGCCATTAGCTATATCCATGCGTCTAAAGTCGGCTATTGTAGTTATTTGTGTTTTTGAAGCCACTATGTTTGCATCGCCTAACTGCATAGAAAAAGGAGTCTCACCATTAGGGGAGTGCCAAAGAGTTTGTCCGTGAAGTCCGATGGCTATTACATCCTCTCTTTTTATATTAAACAAAAGTAAAAAAGCATTGATAGAGTCGGCAAAGAGAGTGCCTAGTCTGTGGTCAAGAACACCTATTGACTGGAGCGTTAAGGGAGTGTTTATAGCCTCTAAAACATCTTTTTTTAGCTCAGAAGGAAATTGGTATTCATGTGAATGTAGAAGTTTGCATGCCAAGTGGTCTATCTCACATAAAACGATGTCAACACCATCAAGACTAGTTCCAGACATGACACCAATGTAGAGTTGTTTGTTATTTATACTCATCCCTTCTCCTCTGTCTTTAACTGCATTATAGCAAATGATACAACTGTTCCAATAGTTATCTGCCATGCAAAACCTATGCTAAGCCCGAAGGTATAGGGCTCAAAAGCAAGAACTGTTAAAAATCCACCAAGAAGTGCATAGGGGACAGTTTTGACACTTCCTCTCTTTGTGAAAACTGCTGAGAAGAAAACGCCGAGTAGTCCTGTGTATGCAAATGCCATAACTCCAAGAGCGAAACCTATGAGGGAGAGCTCTGAGTATCTTTGCCAAAAGTAGCTCAAAATTGCCATGCACGATAGTATGACTGCGAAGATGAGTACGGCATTTCTTGATGCTTTTATAAAGTGGCGTTCATCTGTAGCTGGCATCTGTTTTAGCTTCCACGGTTTGTATAAGTCTTCTATGGCAACTGAAGCCATGGCTCCGAGAACTGAGTTTGTACTTGAGAGTGCAGCGGCAATTGCTCCTACTGTTACAAATCCTCTTACTCCTTCAGGCATCTCGTTTAGAATGTAGTACATAAAGATAGTGATTTTCTCACCATCGAATTTTTGCACTACATCGGCTGACTCGTAGTGAACAAAAAGTAGTGCACCTATGATTAAAAAGAGTAAAACGATGGGAATAGTAAAAAGAATAGAGACTATAAGTGAGCGACTCGCCTCATCTCTGTTTTTACAAGTAAGAACTCGCTGCGTCATGTCTTGGTCTAGTCCAAACGCCGCTATATTTAAGAGTAACCATCCCGAAAGAAGACCTATAATACTAAACTTACCATCTAAAGACGTGTCGATAAACACTAACTTATCATTGGCATTTAGGACAGCTACTATATCTACTCCATCAAGTGAAGTGTAGAGATAAAAAACAACGACAAGACCAGCACTTATATAAGTTATGGCTTGGATGATGTCGCTTAAAATGACTGACTTAACCCCACCAAAATAGGTGTAAGCCAGTGCCCCAAGAACTAAGATAAAGATAGAAATCATCATATGTACAAAACTAATGTCAAGAAAAAGTATCATACTGATGGCAAGAGCAGCGATGTAGAGTCTAGCTCCACTCGCCATAACTCTACCGACTAAAAACATCAAGCCTGCTTGGCGTTTAGCAGACGCTCCGTAACGATTTTCAAGGAGTTCATAAACTGTTATTGCATTCATCTCGTAAAACTTAGGCACGAAGTATTTGGCTACAAAGATGACTGCTAGAAGTGAAGAGAAGTAAAATCCTAGAAGTGTGAAGTTGTGAGCATAGGAAAACTCTGGAACACCTAAAAATGTTGCGGCTGATTGAGAAGTTGCTAGTATAGAGATAGCTACTGTAAGCATCGGCATAGTGTTTGAAGCTGTGAAGTACTCACGGCTAGAAGTGATTTTAGCCTTAGAAAACAAGTAAGAGCTAAAGGCTAAAACGCCAAAGTAGGCTAAAAATATGAACCAGTCAAGTGAGCTAAAGCTACTATTTATCAAGAGCTACTCTTATTTTATGCATAAAATCTTTTCCTGGGTCTTTTTTCTCTGTTCTATATCCAGCATCTTTTTCTAACCAAAGTTCTTTATCTTCATAATTTCTATACTCATAATGCCCTAAAATATTTTTGATACTAGGATACTTACTCTTAAGATAGTTTATAAGTGCGATGTTAGAAGTGAGTTGCGCCTCTGTTAAATCTTCACTTGTGTTATTTTTCCCGCCAACATTTTCTATGCCGATACTTGAGTAGTTTAAGCCTATGACGTGCCTCGCCATAATGTTGTCTGGCATAAGTTGATAGATGATCCCTTTACGGTCTATGAGATAATGAGCTGAGACATTTAGAGCTGAAGCCTTGGCTATATCTTTTCTATCACTAAAAAGAAGTTCAGGGTTTAAACGCTCAAAAGACTTCTCAAAGTCCATCACGGCCGTCCAATGCACAACAATATTTTTAGGAATAATTTTTATGTTTTTAACATTTATGCCATAGTGAGTTTTGATGTACGCCCTTGTGAGTTGTTCGCGTTTGTCTGTAAAAATGATGGGTTTTTGAATGATGGCATTTTTTGTATGCATGTCTGCTATTCGTCTGTTTGCAGTTTTTATTTTCTCTAGGGCTACAGCCCCACTCTTTACCTGTTTGTAGATGGTATTTACTATCTCCTCTACACTATTATGGGCAAGTTGATTTCCAAAGAGAAGTATATCTACTCCTGCGTTTATAGCTAAAGTTGTACTCTCTTTAAGTGTATAGTGTGAAGAGATTGCTTTCATCTGCATATCATCACTAATGATAAGCCCTTTAAAGTGAAGCTCTTTACGAAGCAGTTGTGTATTTATCTTATAGGAAAGAGTTGCAGGGTACTTGGCATCAAGATGTGAGTTGAAAACATGTGCGGTCATTATGGCATCAGCTCTGTTTTGTTGTATGAGAATTTTATAGGGTTCTAACTCTTTTTTACTCCATGTGTCACTAATGTCAACAAAACCTTTATGTGAATCACCAAGAGAGGAGCCATGTCCTGGAAAGTGCTTTAAAACACTCATAATATTGTTCTTTTTTTGTGAATCTATTACCAAAGATGCATACTTTACAACACTTTGACTATCCTTGCCATATGAACGCTCAAGCCCTACTATCACTCTATTTTTTGGGTTTACACTCAAATCAACCACAGGAGAAAAGTTACAGTTAATACCTAAGTCTTGAAGTATTTGAGATTGAGCATCATAGATTTTTTTTGCTTCTTCTGTCTTCATTTTAGAAACTGAATATGCAGAGGGTATTTTGATAAAGCCATACTTAGGTTTGAGCCTAGCCACTTTGCCACCCTCTTGGTCAATAGCGATAAAAAGAGGTTTTTTAGAATACTTTTGTAAGTCACTTGTGAGATACTTTAGTTGATGAGGGTTGAGTATATTTTTTACACGAGTTCTGTCACTATAAAAGCGGTCAAAGAGAATAACACCGCCTAAATCGTAATTGTGTATATCTTCTATAATTTTCGAGTCATAAAAAATAGTTTGATTCTCAAAACCTACGATGAGCATTCTGCCAATCATCTTTTTAAGTTGGACATCTTCTTTGGGTGCTGCATTTAAGAGTAAAAATGTCTGTAAAAGTAGTAAAAATATTTTCAAAAAGTATCCCTCTTAGTTTATTAACTTATTTATATCATTAATCGCTTTAAAGATAAGTGATTTTGTAAACTCTTTTGTTACTTTCTCTGGCTCAAAATGGTCACTGACTACTTTTAGTATATGAAAGTTTTTAATCACTGGTGAATGAGAAACTGCATCTAAAAAACCATATGACTCCATATCTACTAAATCATATTTCGCTTCACTCATAGCTTCATCGACACAGACTATACTTTGTTTATCTTTTTTAAAGGGGTGTATTATGCCATCGTGCACTACTTCACCTATCTCTAAAAGTGAGCCAATTTTATACTCTTTACTTGCACCACAAACACCAACATTAAGATATATATCATCATCACTAATATCATAATAGTTTATAAGTGTTTGTGTAGCTTCTCTTGCATTTACAATACCAATACCACTGACAATAAGAAATCTTTCCTCATCAAAGTAGAGAGTAAAATTACCAAGTTTTGTTTTTTTAAGTTTATACCTGTCTACAAAAGCCTGAGCTTCACTCTTGAGTGCTATAACTAAATAAATCAATAAGTTTCCCTTTAAAGTTTATTTCGTTATTATAGTGGAAAATTATAAGGATTTATATGGCAGTTTCACATCCAGACTATTCAGTTTTAGACTATGATGATATGGCAAAAGCTATCGGACTTAAACCAAAGCACATCCCACTTCTTTTGAGTAGCTTTTTAGAAGAGAGTGAAGCTATACTCCCTAAGCTCAAGATTTCGATTGAGAACAATAACTATGAAGAAATCCGAGCAGCATCTCACTCTATAAAGGGAAGTTCTGGAAACATGCGTTTTAATGAGCTTTACGAGATGGCAAAAGAGATGGAACTCTCAGCAGCAGATGCGAATGACTCTTTTGAGTACGCAGAGTATTTAGAAGCTATAACTACAGCCGTGGCTACTATTAAGATATAAATAATTTTTTTTAGATATACTTTCAGTTCTCTTCTTTAGACCTGTGCAATGATTGCTTAGAGCAACTGGTCAGGGTAGGAATACAGCAGCCAACTCTGAGTAGTTATGTGCCGCAGGTATCTGGAGAAGAGTCTTCATTTAGAAACATTTCAGTGACAAACATCCCAAACAAACACTCTTTGTAATAATAATGTAACTTTGTTTAACTATAATTAAACATATAAAATTATAAAGGCTAAACTGATGCAAAAAAGAAACTTCAAAAAAGCATTTTCTCTTATAGAACTTATGATAGTTATCGTTATCTTAGGATTATTAGCGGCGATGGTTATGCCAGCATTAACGGGGAAAGGTGAAGAGGCTAAACGCGACTTGGTTTGTGTGCAGATGAAGTCTATTTATGATGGCGCACTTGATATGTACAAGATTAAGAACAGTGTGTATCCATCTACAGAAGAGGGTTTAAAACTCCTCACAAAGACAAGTAGCTACTTTAAAGATAGCAAAATGCCAAAAGACTCATGGGGTCAAGAGTTTATCTATATAAATGATGATGGAGCTATTGAGCTTATCTCTTTAGGTGCGGATAAAAAAGAGGGTGGTAAAGATGAAGGCAAAGACATAAGACTGAGCGAGTGTAAATAAGTCACGTGAAAAAAGCTTTTTCTCTCATAGAGTTGATGATAGTTATAGTCATCATCGGGGTTGTTTATACCCTTGCTGTGAGTAAACTACAAAATGTAGGAGCACAAAAGCTAACGCCAAACTTCCAAAACTTAAAAGAGTATCTTTATACCTATGTCAAAGAGGATGTAAGAGAAGTAAGACTTCTGTGCCTTGATGACTGTGAGAGCTGTAGGGTTTATGTTGATGGCGCAAAACAAGAAGAGGATATAGAGCCTTTTTTTGATGATAGTGTAGAAGTTTATAGGTATGATTTTTCACAAGGAGCAGTACAAATACAAAATGCAGTTTTTTTTAATGAAGAAGGAAGAGAAGAAGATGTCTGTTTCTCATTTACTATGAATCAAGATTTAATATCAGATCAAATTATCATCACATATAAAGAGAAGTCGTATGACTATACAAGTTATTTTACTCCCGTAAAAGTATATGCACACTTAGAAGAATTAGTCCAAGAAAAAGAACTTTTAGTACAAGTAGTAGCAAGATGATTTTTAAGTACAAGGGTATAAATGCAGAGGGCAAAAAGGTAAAAGATAGGGTAGAAGCACTCTCTATTGTTGAAGCTAGAAGTAAACTCAAGGCTATTGGTGTTATGTATCAGTCGCTTGAAGAAGATAGCCCCACCTTTTTTAAGAAGTTTGATTTTTCTACTAAGTATAAAATTCCGCCAAAAGAGTTAGCATCACTCTCACGAGAACTCTCTATGTACATCCGTTCAGGTATTAGCATCGTTGCCGCTCTTAAAGTTGTGCAGTCACATTATGCGAACAACAAAAAAATGAAACTCTTCCTATCAACTGTGAGTACTCATCTTGACGAGGGACAAAACTTCTACACTGCATTAGAAGCTCAGACCATAGTGGAACTTCCTGCTTTTTTTAAAGAGTCTATCAAGGTGAGTGAAAGTGGGGGAATCTTAGATGAGGTTCTCCTTGAACTCTCGCGTTTTTTAAAAGAGCAAGATAGAATCCACAAAGAGATAAAAGGGGCTTTTGCTTACCCTGTATTTATGATAATAATTTCACTTGTGATGATTGCATTTATGCTTACGTTTGTTGTGCCCCAGATTACGGGGATATTTGAGAGTATGGATCAAGAACTGCCAACACCTACTATAGTTGTTATAGCGATGGGAGACTTTTTCTCTCACAGTTTTAAGTTAATCTTAGCCATTATTTTTGCTATTATGGTTGTGTTTATGACTCTGAAGAAAAAAGTCTATGCTTTTGCTTATGGTGTTGATAAATTGATGCTTACACTACCTCTTTTTGGGAGTATAGCACTTAAGAGTGAACTTGCCCGTTTCTCTTACATAGCTTCACTTCTCACTCGCTCTGGCGTGCCCTTTGTTCAGACCATAAACCTTAGTGCAAACATCTTAAACAACCGTGTTATAAAAGAGCTTTTTGTCAGTGCGAGTAAAAAAGTAGTGGAGGGAAAACTTCTCTCAAAAGCACTTCAAGAGTCAGGTACTACCATTGACATCGGGTTTATTCAGTCTATCGCACTAGGTGAAGAGACAAGTCAGCTTGAGAATGTTTTGACAAATGTATCAGAGCTTTACTTTGAAGAAAACCGCGACAAAATTTCACTTCTTCTTACACTTTTAGAACCAGCACTGATGCTCTTTGTAGGTGGAAGTATAGGCTTTATCGTTGCTGCGATGCTCCTTCCAATCTTTTCTATGAGTATCTCCTAATGAAAAGAGGTCGTAGTGCAATAGCTTTACTTATTACGCTGATGTTTGTCATCGT